>DASZQT010000391.1:0-21923 GCA_035549515.1 Pseudolabrys sp.
TTACCCGAAGCTCCAGGTCGCCGTGCCCTTCACCCCGGCGACCGGCCCGCGCCTGCTCGCCCGGCCCGGCCCGCTTGCCGCGTCCGTGCGCGGCGCGCTCGCCGATGCGCTCGCCGAGATCACGCGCGCCAGCAAGCTGTCGTCGGCCCATGTCACCTTCCTCACCGAAGCCGAATGGCAGGCGCTCGGCGAGCGCGGCTTCCTCCAGCGCACCGACCGGCAATTCCACTGGCTGAATGAAGGCTACGCCACCTTCGACGATTTCCTTGCGGCGCTCTCCTCGCGCAAGCGCAAGACCATCCGGCGCGAGCGCAAGGAGGCGCTCGAACCCGGCATCGAGGTGCACTGCCTCACCGGCTCCGACCTGACCGAAGACGTTTGGGACGCCTTCTTCGAGTTCTACATGGAGACCGGCTCGCGTAAATGGGGCCGGCCGTACCTGACGCGCGAGTTCTTCTCCGTCGTCGGCGCCGCCATGGGCGCGCGCATCCTTTTGGTGATGGCGCGGCGCGCCGGCCGCTGGATCGCGGGCGCCATCAATTTCATCGGTCACGACACGCTCTATGGCCGCAACTGGGGCGCCATCGAGCACCATCCGTTCCTGCATTTCGAACTGTGCTACTACCAGGCCATCGACTATGCGATCGCCCACAAGCTGAAGCGGGTGGAAGCGGGCGCGCAAGGCGAGCACAAGCTCGCGCGCGGCTACCTGCCGCAGGCCACCTATTCCGCCCATTACATCGCCAATCCCGCCCTGCGGCGGGCGATCGCCGACTATCTCGAGCACGAGCGCGCCTATGTCGAGGCCGACGCGGAAGCGCTTGCAGCCGCCGC
Source organism: Pseudolabrys sp. (assembly GCA_035549515.1). Taxonomy (GTDB): domain Bacteria; phylum Pseudomonadota; class Alphaproteobacteria; order Rhizobiales; family Xanthobacteraceae; genus Pseudolabrys. The sequence continues at coordinate 835 of DASZQT010000391.1, forward strand.
GCCATTCCGTAAGGATTTGGCGGAATACGAGCAGGAGTGAGCCGCCGTCTTGGCACAACGCCAGACGACGAGACCGGGGGATACGCAATGCACGCCTACGATCCGAACAACATCTTCGCCAAGATCCTGCGCGGCGAACTGCCCTGCTACAAGGTCTACGAGGACGACAAGGCTTTCGCCTTCCTCGACATCATGCCGCGCGCGGGCGGCCATACGCTGGTGCTGCCGAAGGCGCCGGCGCGCAATATCCTGGACTGCCCGCCCGAGGATCTCGCCCATGTCGCCAAGGTCGCGCAGAAGATCGCCAAGGCCGCGATGACAGCCTTCGGGGCCGACGGCATCACCGTGCAGCAGTTCAACGAGAGCGCCGGCGGCCAGGTCGTGTTCCACCTGCATGTGCACATCATCCCGCGCAAGGCGGGCGTGATGATGAAGCCGCCGGCGAGCGAGAAGGAAAAGCCGGAGGTGCTGGCCGAGCAGGCGAAGCGTCTGGCGGCGGCGATTGCGGCTGGGTAGAGCGGTTTTGGTTTGCCTTGACGCGCCCCGCTTTGTCACCCGCGGGCTTGTCCCGCGGGTCCCGCTAGGAATGCAGTGCCTCTCTAAGCGAGATGGCCGGGACGAGCCCGGCCATGACAAGTAGTTAAACCCGGCAAACCCACTGATGCCCCCTCACCCCCGCAGCACGTTCTTCATCTCAGCCGGGCGGCCTTCGATGAAGCAGCGCAGGTTGTGCACGACCAGCGGCAGGATCTGTTCGGCATAGACATCGCTCATGCCGCCGATGCGCGGGGTAACGATCACGTTCGGCATGTCCCAAAGCGGGCTGTCGTTCGGCAAGGGCTCGGCCTCGAACACGTCGAGCGCCGCGCCGCCGATGCGGCCTTCCTGTAACGCAAGCGTCAGCGCCTGTTCGTCGACCACCGGCCCGCGCGCCAGATTAATGACGACGCCGCTCGGCTTCATGGCGGCGAAGACCTCGGCACCGATCATATGGCGGGTCTGCGCGGACAGCGGCACCAGCACGATCAGAAAATCGGCGTGCGCGGCCGCATCCGTGAGCCGGCTGCGCGGATAGAGCGCGGCAAAATGCGGCGCTTCCCGGCGCGCATCGCTGACGCCGTAAACGCGCATGCCGAACGCCTCGCAGCGGATCGCAAGCTCTTCCGCGATCGGCCCGATGCCGACGATCACCGAAGTCTTGCCGAACAAGAGCTTCTGCGGCCAGCGCTCCCAGCGGTGCGCCTGCTGATTGCGCTGCATGCGCGGAAACTCACGCGAGAGCGCGATCATGCCGAGAAAGGCCAGTTCCGACATCTGCGGCCCGTGAATGCCGCGACCCGAGGTAAGGCGCACGCCCGGTTTCAAGTTCTTCAGCGTATCGAAACGCTCGGTGCCGGCCGAAATCGCGCAGATGTAAGCGAGCTTCGGCATGCGCGCGACCAGTTCGTCGGTCACCTCATGCGCCATCGCCACCAGCACCTCGCAATCGGCACAGACGCCGAGCGCCTCCTCGGCATTGCGCGCGTGGCGCACGGTCTCGCCCGGAAAGGCCCGCCGCACCGCATCGGCGTCGATATGGACGCCGCGGTCCATCACCAGGAATGGCATGCCCGTCCCCCCAAAATTCAGTGCGTGAAAAAGAAGCCGCCGGCCAGCAGCGCCGCCTCGCCCGCGAGCACGCCGGCGAGCATCGAGCGCTTGACCGCGAGGAAGGCCGCGAACCCAATCAGCGTCGCTCCGAAGCGCACTTCGAGCGGAATTGCGGTGAGCGCGCCGGAGGGAAACAGAATCAGCTTGGCGATGACGCCCGCGAGAATTGCGGTCGCCACCGCGCGCGCCCACAGCACGATCTCGGAATCCTCGTTCAGCCCGCGCGCCAGCACCAGGCCGAGCGCACGCCAGATCTCGTTCGGCAGGAAGCCGACCAGGATCAGCACCAGATAGGGTGACAATTCGCCGATCCCGCTCATGCGAAGGCCCCACGCAGGCGATGTGCCGCATAGGCGAGCGAGCCGCCGACCACGCCGGTCCACATCAGGTCGAGTTCGACGCGGTAGTAGACGAACAGCGGCCCCAGGACGAGGCCGAGGACGAGCGCCATGCGGTCGACCGTCACCTGCGCGCTGCGCGTGGTCGAGATCAGGAACGACAGCGGCGTCAGGAACAAAAGCATGGCCGAAAGCAGCGGCGGCAATTCGGCGGCGAGGTAAAAGCCGACGAAACCGAAAGCGGTTGCCGTCGACATATAGCCGACCGCCAGTCCGTTGCAGTAAGCGACCCGACGCTCTCGCTGCACCGCCGGCAGCAGCCGCAGCGATTCGATCCACATGCTCACCGACGTGAAGTGCGTCGGCAGCAGCAGGTCGCGCAGACGCGTGCCGCCGCCGCGCAACAGCGGCAGCAGTGCCACCACCATCGGAAACAACCTTATCGCGCTCAACGTGACCGCGATCGCCACTTCGATCAGGGGCGCTCCGGTCCCCAATGCCGAGATCAGGATCACTTGGGCGGGCGCGGCCCAGACCAGCACTGTCGAGGCCGCCAGCCACCATGCCGTCAGGCCGAAGCCGTGGGCGAGCGCGCCAATGCCGATATAGGTGCCGGCCATGACCGGCGCGAACACCGATGTCAGCGCCGAACGGACGCCGCCGAAGAAGGCTCTGCCTGAGGTGGGGAATGTCGTTTGTGCCGGCATGGGGTGCCGGCGACCTGTCTCACAGCCCGCCGTCCGCCGCAACTGCCGGCCGCCGCAGGCCCGGCATGCGGGCGCGACAAAAACAAAGGCCGGGCGCGTGGCCCGGCCTTCGTCGCACCATGATGCGATACGCTACACCTTCGCGAGCGGCACCTTGGGCACCGAGCCGCGCTTGGCCTTCGGCCGCGGCGAGGAACGGCGCTTGGCCTTCGGCCGCACGTCTGGCAGCTTCTCCGGCTTGGGCGTGATCGGCCCATCGAGGAATTGCAGCCCGAGCTTGTCGCGGCCCTCGGCGTCCTTCTCGACCACCACGCGCACATGGCCGCCGTTTTTCAGATGGCCGAACAGCACCTCGTCGGCGAGCGGCTTCTTGATGTGCTCCTGGATGACGCGCGCCATCGGCCGCGCGCCCATCAGTTCGTCGTAGCCATTGGCGATCAGCCAGCGCGTCGCCTCGTCCGACAGTTCGATCGTGACGTTGCGGTCGCCAAGCTGTGCCTCGAGCTGCAGCACGAACTTCTCGACCACCTGCGCGATCACGTCCTGCGACAGATGCGCGAAGGTGATGGTGGCATCGAGCCGGTTGCGGAATTCCGGCGTGAACAGGCGGTTGATCGCCTCCTGGTCCTCGCCTTCCCGCTTCGAGCGCGTGAAGCCATAGGCGGCCTTCGCCATGTCGGAGGCCCCCGCGTTGGTGGTCATGATCAGGATCACGTTGCGGAAGTCGACCTGCTTGCCGTTGTGATCGGTGAGCTTGCCATGGTCCATGACCTGCAGCAGCACGTTGAACAGGTCGGGATGCGCCTTCTCGATCTCGTCGAGCAGCAGCACGCAATGCGGATGCTGGTCGACGCCGTCGGTGAGCAGGCCACCCTGGTCGAAACCGACATAGCCCGGAGGCGCGCCGATCAGGCGCGACACCGTGTGCCGCTCCATGTATTCCGACATGTCGAAGCGGATCAGCTCGACACCCAGCGAAGCGGCGAGTTGCTTGGCGACCTCGGTCTTGCCGACGCCGGTCGGGCCTGAGAACAGATAGCAGCCGATCGGTTTCTCCGGTTCGCGCAAGCCCGCGCGGGCGAGCTTGATCGAGGCCGACAGCGACTCGATTGCCTTGTCCTGGCCATAGACTACCGTCTTGAGCGTCTGCTCGAGATGCTGGAGCACCGCGGCATCGTCCTTCGACACGGTCTTGGGCGGGATGCGCGCCATCGTCGAGATCGTGGTCTCGATCTCCTTCACGCCGATGGTCTTCTTGCGCCGGCTCTCCGGCAGCAGCATCTGCGCGGCACCCGATTCGTCGATCACGTCGATCGCCTTGTCGGGCAGCTTGCGGTCGTGGATGTAGCGCGAGGACAATTCCACCGCCGCCTTAATGGCATCGTTGGTGTATTTGAGCTTGTGATATTCCTCGAAGTAAGGCTTGAGCCCCTTCAGGATTTCGATCGCATCCGGCACCGACGGCTCGTTGACGTCGATCTTCTGGAAGCGACGCACCAGGGCGCGGTCCTTCTCGAAATACTGGCGGTATTCCTTATAGGTGGTCGAGCCGATGCAGCGGATGGTGCCGCCGGCGAGCGCCGGCTTGAGCAGGTTGGAGGCATCCATCGCGCCGCCCGAGGTGGCGCCGGCGCCGATCACGGTGTGGATCTCGTCGATGAACATGATCGCGCCTGGATAGGCCTCGATCTCCTTGATCACCTGCTTGAGCCGTTCCTCGAAGTCGCCGCGATAGCGCGTGCCGGCGAGCAGCGTGCCCATGTCGAGCGCGAACACGGTTGCGCCCTTGAGCACATCCGGCACCTCGCCATGCACGATGCGGCGCGCGAGCCCCTCGGCGATCGCGGTCTTGCCGACACCGGCCTCGCCCACGAACAGCGGATTATTCTTCTGGCGGCGGCAGAGCACCTGGATGGTGCGGCTGATTTCGCTGTCGCGCCCGATCAGCGGATCGATCTTGCCGTCACGCGCCTTCTTGTTGAGGTTGACGCAATAGGCCTCGAGCGCATCGCCCTTCTTCTTGGGCTCCTCGCCCGACTTGGCGTCGGCCTCTTCCTCGACCCCGCGCACGGGGCGCTGCTCGGTCATGCCCGGCCGCTTGGCGATGCCGTGGCTGATATAGTTGACCGCGTCGTAGCGGGTCATGTCCTGCTCTTGCAGGAAATAGGCGGCGTGGCTCTCGCGCTCGGCAAAGATCGCGACCAGCACATTGGCGCCGGTGACTTCCTCGCGGCCCGAGGACTGCACATGGATGACGGCGCGCTGGATCACGCGCTGGAAACCGGCCGTCGGCTTGCTGTCTTCAGCGCCGTCCGTGATCAGGTTTTCCAGTTCGGATTCGAGATAGGCGGTCAGGCTGCGGCGCAGCTTGTCGAGATCGACGTTGCAGGCCCGCATCACGGCGGAGGCGTCCTGGTCCTCGATCAGCGCCAGCAAGAGGTGCTCAAGCGTGGCATATTCATGATGCCGTTCATTGGCGAGGGCAAGCGCCCGATGGAGCGACTGCTCGAGGCTGCGCGAGAATGTTGGCATTAGATTCCCATCGTCGTTTGTATTGGTCGCCCCCGCCCTGTCACTTTTTCTCCATCACGCATTGCAGAGGATGCTGATGTTTACGGGCAAAGTCCATAACCTGCGTCACTTTGGTCTCGGCCACCTCGTAAGTATAGATCCCGCATTCGCCCACGCCATGGTGATGGACATGCAACATAATGCGGGTAGCGGCCTCGTGATCCTTGCCGAAGAAACGTTCGAGCACATGCACGACGAACTCCATCGGCGTGTAATCGTCATTCAAGATGAGCACCCGGTAAAGGCTCGGGCGTTTGACCTGCGGCTTGGTCTTGGTGATGACGGCGGTGCCGGGACCGCCGGCGGTGCCGCCGGTGTCGCCTTTACGCTTCTTGTCGTCGTCGGCCAGGCGGGCCGGCGGGACAGGGGCATCGATGCTGGCAGTTAAGGTCATGGTCTTGGCCGAGGCGCGCGCAAGTCGCCGATCCGTTGCGTTTATTAGGCCGCGTCGATTGGCGACCATCACCATCATAATGACCCCAGCACCGCTATTCCAAGCGGGCAGTTTGCCGGCGAGCCGGCTCCACCCCGCCTTGGGGACAAATATGCCTCCGCCTGCGCAAGTTCCAGCCACAGCAGCTCAGATAGACATTGGTTAACCGGCCGCAAGCCGACTGGACGCGACTTTAGGCAAATTTGCCGCAAATTCGGGCTCCCTGCCTCACCGTTTTGCAAGAGGTACCCGCCATATATGGAACCATACTGATCGGCGTTTTACGCATGGCTCGGGGGACTTCATGTTGGCCCGTTTCCTGAAAGACTGTCGGGGCGGAATCGCACCGATGCTGGCCTTCACCGCCATTCCGATGATGGGCGCGGTCGGCATGGCCGTCGACTATACCCGCGCCAATGCCACCCGCACCGCCTTCCAGGCTGCGCTCGATTCGACCGCCTTGATGCTGTCGAAGACCGCCGCCAACCAGTCGGCCGCCGCCTTGCAGACCTCGGCAACCAATTATTTCAACGCGCTGTTCACCCCGACCAATGCCAGCAACATCGCGATCTCCGCCAGCTACGCGTCGAACGGCGGCTCGAAGGTGACGCTGTCGGGCAGCGCCACCGTCACCACCAATTTCCTGGCCATCCTCGGCTTCAACAAGATCAACATCACCGCGAATTCGACCGCGACCTGGGGCAATACAAGGCTACGCGTGGCGCTCGTGCTCGACAATACCGGATCGATGCAGAGCGACAGCAAGATGACGGCGCTTAAGACGGCGTCGCAGAACCTGCTGACGCAGCTGAAAACCGCGGCGACGACGGCCGACGACGTCTATGTCTCGATCGTCCCGTTCAGCAAGGACGTCAATCTCGATCCCACCAACTACGCCGCCTCGTGGCTGGACTGGGACGACTGGGATGCGGCCAATGGAAGCTGCAGCAGCTCACGATATTCGACGCAAAGCAGTTGCACCCAGAACGGCAAGCGCTGGACGCCCAATAGCCACAGCACCTGGAACGGCTGCGTCACCGACCGCGACCAGAACTTCGACACCACCAACGATGCGCCCACGAGCGGCGGCACGCTCTACCCGGCCGAGCAGTATTCCTCCTGCCCGGCGGCGACCATGGGCCTGAGCAACGATTGGACCAAGCTGTCGAACAAGATCAATGCCATGCAGCCGAACGGCAACACCAACCAGGCGATCGGCCTGCAGGTGGGCTGGCAGACCCTCACCGCCTCGCCCTTCAGCGTGCCGGCGATGGATTCGAATTACACCTATACGCAGGTCATCATCCTGCTGACCGACGGCCTCAACACGCAGGACCGCTGGTACTCGAACGCGTCCTCGATAGATACGCGCCAGCAGAAGACCTGCGACAACATCAAAGCCGCCGGCATCACGCTCTATACGGTGCAGGTCAACACCGGCAACGATCCGACCTCGACGCTGCTGCAGAACTGCGCGACCGACTCGAGCAAGTTCTTCCTGCTCAACTCGGCCAACGAGATCGTCACCACCTTCAATCAGATCGGCACCGCGCTCTCGAACCTGCGGCTTTCAATGTAAGCTGCTGCCAATTTAAGCTGCCGCGAAGCGGAGAAATCGGCGCGGGCGCGCGCCGCGTTTCGCACGCCGCTTTTGACTTTCGTCACTGCGAGATTCGCCGCCAAGACGCGAGCCGAACGATCGCGCCAATTTTCCGAAAATTTTTTACGTTGGCTTAGCCATCGCGAACAATAGGCCGATAGGCCCGACTTTCGGAGTTCGGTTTTACCACCCTTTTACGCCGCTCCACTACATTGCTACCTCAGTCTCAATCCGTCCGTGGTGGCATCCATGTCGATCAAAACACTGGTAGCGAATGCGTGCCGCGTGCTTGGCCGTTTCGGCCGCTCGCAGCGCGGCAATGTCGCGGTCACCTTCGCTTTTGCGACGCTGCCGCTGATCGGCTTCGTCGGCGCCGCCGTCGACTACAGCCGTGCCAACACCGTCAAGACCTCCATGCAGGCGGCGCTCGACACGGTGGCGCTGATGCTCTCGAAAGAAGCCGCAAGCGACACCACCGCGCAGTTGCAGGCCAACGCGCAGAAATATTTCGCCGCCCTGTTCACGCGGCCGGAAGCGCAGAACGCCGCGGTGACCGCGAGCTATTCCACGACCGGCGGCTCCACCATCGTGGTCAACGGTTCGGCGTCGGTGCCTACCACCTTCATGGGCGTGCTCGGGTTCAAGTCGTTCGACGTGAGCACCTCCTCGACCGCCAAATGGGGCTCGACGCGCCTGCGCGTCGCGCTGGTGCTCGACAACACCGGCTCGATGGCCGACGATGGCAAGATCGCCGCGCTCAAGACGGCGACCACCAATCTGCTCACCCAGCTCAAAAGCGCGGCCGGCACCAATGGCGACGTCTATGTCTCGATCATCCCCTTCGTGAAGGACGTCGCGGTCGACACCTCCGCCTACGACTCGAGCTGGGAGAATTGGATCGATTGGAGCCTGACGGCCCCCGCCAACTCGACGCCGGACTCCAGCGTCGGCCCGGGGTCGGATTGCCCCTATAGCAGCTATTCGAACGGTTTTAGCTGCGCCACGACGCCGGGCGGCAGCACGACCACGTCGACCATTCCCACCAGTGGGACCTATGCCGGCTATATCTGCCCGAGCAAGAACAGCCTCAAAGGCTGTTACACCAGCGTCTCCAACGGAACGACGACGCAGACCGTCTCCAGCGGCTATTTCGCCAGTTGCAACGGCTACAGCAACTGCTCATGCAGCGGCAGCAACTGGAACAAGGTCTGCACGCAAACCGTCACGACCTACACGCATCGTTGGGTGATCGACCCGACCAAGTGGAACGGCTGCTTCACCGATCGCGGCTCCAGCTCGTCGCCGGGCACGTCGGCCGGCCACGATCAGGATGTCGCGACGCCGACGACCTCGGATTCAACGACCCTGTTCCCGGCCGAACAATACAGCTCGTGTCCGCAGCCGATGATGGGCCTGAACTACAACTGGACCGCCATGCAGACGCTCGTCAACAACATGGTGGCCAGCGGCAACACCAATCAGCCCATCGGCCTGGTCTGGGGCTGGCAATCTCTCGCCGGCGGCGGCCCGTTCACGGCGCCGCCAATGGATCCCAACTACACCTATCAACAGATCATCATCCTGATGTCGGACGGCCTCAACACGCAGGATCGTTGGTACACGTCTCAGAATTCGATCGACAACCGCATGTATTACAGCACGGCCGGCACCGGCACTTGCGCCAATATCAAGGCCGCCGGGATCACGATCTATACCATCCAGGTCAATACCGGCGGCGATCCCACCTCGACGCTGTTGAAGAACTGCGCCAGCGACTCGAGCAAGTTCTATCTGTTGACCTCGGCCAGCGCGATGATCACAACGTTCAATGCAATCGGAACCCAACTCACGCAGCTTCGGGTGGCGAAGTGACCGGACGCCGGGCGCGGGCTCGTTCGAGAGCCCGCCCCGGTGCCGCTCGCTTCGCTTTTGAATGATCGCGGCAAGCCCGCATTAACCGAGCCGGACTGTCGCGCCGACCCGACGGTCGGCATTTGATCGTTTTCGGCTTAACCATCTAAATCCAGGCGGCGGGCCGCGAAATCGGCCGCCAGCGCGAGAAAGGTTTGCCGAGACCAGCGAATTTTCGCCGATTGTCTACACGGCCCCTTTAAGCGACGGACCCTAGCAGGAAAGCGCAAATCCACCGCTTGCCTGGCCGCCTACATGGATATCCGTTCGTTCCTGCCGCGCTGCTTCGCCCCTGCCCGAAGATTTTTTTTCGCCGCGCAGGAGGGTCAGGTCGCCATCATCTTCGCCCTGGTTCTGATCCCGCTCATCGGCTTCGTGGGGGCCGCCATCGATTATTCGCGCGCCAATTCCGTGAAGGCCGATCTGCAGGCGGCGGTCGACTCCACCGCGCTCATGGTGTCGAAGAAAGCGGCCGCGCTCGACAGCGGGGCGCTGCAAAGCCTGGCGCAGAACTATTTCAATGCCATGTTCACGCGGGCGGAGGCCAACAATGTCTCGATCGGCGCGAGCTATTCGAGTGCTGGCGGCTCGCATGTCGTGATCACCGCCAATGCCAGCGTTGCCACCGAGTTCATGCGCATCCTCGGCGTGGATACGATCGGCATCTCGGCCTCGTCCACGGCCCGCTGGGGTTCGAACCGGTTGCGCGTGGCGCTGGTGCTCGACACCACCGGCTCGATGGCCGACGACGGCAAGATCGCCGCGCTCAAGACCGCGACTAAGAACCTGCTGACACAGCTTCAAAGCGCCGCCTCGATCGATGGCGATGTCTATGTCTCGATCATCCCTTTCGCCAAGAACGTCAATGCCGACTCCAGCAACTACAATGCGAGTTGGATTGACTGGACCGATTGGGCGGGCGAACCGCAGATCCTCAACACGGCGCGCGGCGGCTCGAAACCCTCGAACTGGGATCAGATCACCGGCGGCTCCACCTGTCCGTTCACGAATTCCAGCTACGGCTTCACCTGCACCAGCGGTCCGGCCAATGGCGCCCCGTCCGTCTCCACGATTCCGTCGATCGGCAGCTATGCCGGCTATATCTGCCCGAGCAAGGACAGCGGCTACAAGGACGCCAACAAGATCGGGATCTATTACAATGGCTGCTACAACAGCGTGCCGACCACGACGACCACGACAACGACCGTTTGTACCGGCCGAACTTGCTCATGCGGCTCACTGAGCAATTGCTCATGCACCGGCAGCGGCTCCAATAAAGTGTGCAAGCAGACCACCACCACGACCGGCGCGCCCTATACCCACACCTGGATCGCGAACGCGCATTCGACCTGGAACGGGTGTCTTACCGATCGCGGCAGCTATTCCGGACCGGTCTCCGACTACGACCGGCTGACGACGGCGCCGACGGCCGGCATCGCGGCGTCGCTGTTTCCGGCCGAACAGAATTTCTACTGCCCGCCTGCCATGACGGGCCTGAACTACAATTGGACCACGATGAGCAGCCAGGTCGACGCGCTGACCGCCCAAGGCGCGACCAACCAGCCGATCGGCTTGGTCTGGGGCTGGCAATCGCTGGTCGGCGGCGGTCCCCTCACCGCTCCCGCCAAGGACAGCAACTACAATTACACCGACGTGATCATTCTCTTGTCGGACGGCTTGAACACGCTCAATCGCTGGTACGGCAATGGCTCGAGCACCAGCACGCAGGTCGACGCCCGCATGTACGATTCGAACGGCAACGGCACCTGCGCCAATATCAAGGCGGCCAATATCACGCTCTATACCATCCAGGTGAACACCGGCGGGGATCCGACCTCGACGCTGCTGCGGAACTGCGCCAGTTCGAGCGACAAGTTCTTCCTGCTCACCTCGGCCAACCAGATCATCACCACTTTCGACAAGATCGGCTCCGACCTGACCCAATTGCGCATCGCGCAGTAGCGCCGGCACGCCACCGCGCACAAAAAAAGCCCGGCCGGGGCCGGGCTCAATCGTGTGGGCAGAACCGTGCGGGCGCGAATGCGCGCGGCGCCGGCGCCTATTTGGTCTTCGCCATCATGGCTTCGAACGGCTTGTAGCTCTCCTTGGCGAGATCGGCATAGAGCTCGCCGATCTTGGAGGCCTTGGCCACGAAGCCGTCATAGGCCGTCTTGGCGTATTCGGTCTGCACTTCGATCGCCTTGTCGAGCGACTTGACGCCGAACAGCTTCTCGAGCGCCGCCGTGCCGTCCTCGAAAGCCTTCTTGGAGTAGTCCGCCATCTCGGCGGCGATCGCCTGGGCACCCTTGGAGATGGCACCCATGGATTTCATTGCGATATCGACATTTTCCTTGCCGACCTGCTGCAGGTCCTCGAGATTCTTGACCATGATCATCCCTTCCCGGCCCGCCCTCGCGACGGCGCCCGATCTGCTCTTGCCAACCCGGTTCCCCGGACACGATTAAGATATATTGCACTGCACAAAAAAGTCAAGCGAGATACTGCAGCGCGAAAAGACCTTTGATTTCCAGGACGTTGGCCTTAACATTTTGTAAACTACGTTCTCCTAGCGTTGCTTAATGTGGCGGCGCGGAAACGCTATATTTTGACCACGATGTCGGCCTAGGGACGGCCGTCGACAGGGGTCGGGGAGAGCAAATGTCGCTTCGGGGAGCCTTTTTCCAGCGCGGACTTCGTTGGGGCGCTCTCAGCCTGGCGGTACTCCTCCTCGCCACCGCGGCTTCCAGCGACGCCGATGCCCGCTCCCGCCGCCACAAACGCCATCGCGCCGCCACACATGCGGCCGAACGCTATGAGCCGCCCTACGCCTCGATCGTGGTCGACGCCAATTCCGGCAAGGTGCTGCAGGCGAGCAATCCCGACGCGCCGCGTCACCCCGCCTCGCTCACCAAGATCATGACGCTCTATCTGCTGTTCGAGCGTCTGGAATCCGGCAAGCTCAAACTGTCGTCGGAACTGCCGGTGTCGGCCCACGCCGCTGCGCAGGCCCCCACCAAGCTCGGGCTCAAGCCGGGTGACGAGATCCGCGTCGAGAACGCGATCCGCGCCATCGTCACCAAGTCGGCCAACGACGTGGCGGTCATCCTGGCGGAAGCCATCGGCGGCGACGAGACCAGCTTCGGGCAGATGATGACCGCGAAGGCGCATGCGCTCGGCATGATGCACACCTTCTATCACAACGCTTCCGGGCTGCCCGACGACCGCCAGATCACCACCGCGCGCGATCAGTCGATCCTGGCGCGCGCGATGTACGACCGCTTCCCGCAATATTTCCATTATTTCTCGACCCGCAGCTTCGAGTTCCGCGGCCGGATCGTGCGCGGCCACAATCGTCTGCTCGGCCGCGTCGCCGGCCTGGACGGGATGAAGACCGGCTATATCAACGCCTCCGGCTTCAACATCGTCACCACCGTTCATCGCGGCGGCCGCAGCCTGGTCGCCATCGTATTCGGCGGCCGCACCGCCAGTGCGCGTGACGCCCGCGTCGAAAGTCTGATCGACAGCAAGATCAATCTCGCCTCCATCAAGCGCACCGCTCCGCCCGTCAAGGAGGGCGTCGAAGTCGCGGACGCAACGCCGAGGGCCGCTCTCGCGAAGGAGGCGAAGCCGGTTGCGCCGAGGGACGTGGCCGCGCGCTTCGATGAACCGGCGCCCGGCTCCACCGCGCCGATCAGGCCCAATCCGGTCAAGACCGTTATCGTCCATCCCGGTAGCGCGCAGAGCGCGGCGCTCTCGGCCGAACCGCCGGCCAGCGGCACGCTGACGCCGGCTACCGCGCCGGCCGCGCCCGTCACGACCGTCGCCATCGTCAAAGGCGAGGTGCCGCCGCTGCCCCCGCTCCCGCCGCCGGGCGCGCGTCCCGGCGTGCTCGGCGTGCTTCCGGTCGAGGCGGTCAGAACCGCCGCCACCGGGAAAGCGCCGGTCAAGGTGGCGGAGGCCGAGCCGGCCGCCACGGAGAAGCCGGAGACCAAGTCGCACAACGGCTGGATGATCCAGGTCGGCGCCTTCGACAGCGAAAAAGAGGCCAAACAGCGCCTGTCCACCAGCCGCGGCAAGGCCAAGAGCCAGCTCGCCAAAGCCGAATCCTTCACCGAGCGGACCGCCAAGGGTCCCAAGCGGCTGTTCCGCGCGCGCTTCGCCGGACTGGGCAAGGATCAGGCGGAAGCCGCCTGCAAGCACCTCAAGCGCGCCGATATTCCCTGCATGGTGCTGAAGGACTAAGTCCCGGCCCTGTTCGGCCCTGTTTGGCGCTGGCGCCATCAAGCGCCCTGCCCGCTGACTCGATGCCCCTAGCGCCGACCAAAACACCGCTCGCCGGTAACGGCCTGTCGGGCGCGCGCGCTTTGCGGCCCTGCCGCCGTCCGCGCTGACGATTTGTTCACCATCGTTTTGTATCAAAAGCCGACAATAAAAAAACGAGCGTCGAACAAGTCAGGAGCCGCCGAGCGTGTTGCGTCAGGAGTATCTCAGCGATGGCGGCGAAGAAGGACTTCCTTGGCTTCATTGATCCGGGCCGCCAGATACGTCGAGCCCCCCTGGTCGGGATGCATTTTCTTCATCAAGCGCCGGTGCGCGCTGCCGATGGCGTCAGGACCAGCGCCCGGCTCCAGGCCAAGGATCTGATAGGCCTCCTGGTCCGTCATTTTTCCGCCGCCGGCGGCAGCGCGCCCCGCTGCCGCGTCGCCCTGCGCGTGTTCACTCCAGCCGGGCTCCCGGCGGTCAAGATAAGCCTGCAATAGCGCGCGGCTTTCATCGTCGAATTCCGCCAGGAGGCCGGCCAGCGTCTTCACGTCGAGCCGGTCGAGGTCGACGCCCTGATGGCGGCCGGCGATGATGCGCCCGCTCATGGCGCCGCTGTCGTGGTCGAGCTCCATTTCCAGATAGGCCGAGCGCACGCGCGAGGCCTGGCCCTTGCTCTTGGCGCTGCGCTGGGAAAAGCCGGCCGGCCCGAACGGCAGCCAGCCCAGCAGGCCCAGCCCGAAGGCGCCGAGCGGAATGGCAACGCCGATCTCGCCGCGCAGCCCCAAGAATACCGCGAAGCCGAGCGCCAGCAGTCCGCCGCCGGCTTTGAGCACGCGCGCGCCGATCTTGGGGTCGACCTTGGATATGACGTTGAGCGCCCACAAGCCGAGCACCAACGCCAGCAAACCGAGAAACAGCATCGGCATGGCGAATTCAATCGGCTATTTCAACTGCGCGAGCAATAGGCGGGCGCCGCCGGACTGGCGCGACGACAATTCGGCCAGCGCCTTGCGGCCGCCGGCGGCATAGGCGGCAACCGCGCGCAACAGCTCGCCAAGCTGATGCGCGGCGCCGGTATCGAAACGGCAATAGGCGCCGCGCGACAGGCGGGCCACCTCGCGATAGGCCTGCTCGGCGACCGGATCGCCGCCCTCCTGGAACATGAAGACCGGCACCCCCAAGAGGCCGAGCTCGCCCGCGACCGCGCAGAGATCGTCGAGCTTTTCCTCCATGGCGTCGCCAACAAAGACTAATGCCTGCACCCGCTCGCGCCCGTGCTCCTGGCGCGCATGCGCCAGCACTTTGCCGATCTGGGTATGGCCGCCGACGCAATGGATGCGCCCCATCAGCTCGCCCAGCTTGCCCGATGCCGCGACCCAGCCGGAGGCGCGGCATTCGTTCATGCCCCGAAAATAGACCAATTGGATATCGAGCCCGCCGATGGATGCCGCCTCGCGGAACATGTCAGCCTGCAATGCGCAGGCACTGTCCCAGGTCGGCTGCCGGCTCATGGTGGCATCGAGCGCAAAGATCAGCCGCCCGCGCTTGCCGGCGGTCACGGCCGGTCCTAGCGCCTTCACCTTGTCTAGAAACGCGGCGATCTCCGGCTTGGACGAAGCCGGGGCCGGCGTCTGGGAACGATCCTTGGTCATGGGCGGGAGTTTACACCGATTCAAAGCGCACGTGCGCTAGGTGGCGATCTTGCGTGATCGCCGCAAGCCACAGCCCCCCGTCATGGCCGGGCTTGTCCCGTCCATCCACGTCTTGCTTGGAAGCGCGAGGAAGGAAGAAAGACGTGGATGCCCGGCATAAAGCCGGGCATGACGCCGAAGCAAATCGCGGATGCCGGAAAAACTCGCCTACGCAATCACGTCATGCACCTGCAGCGGCTGGTCCATGACCGAATACCACTCGGCGCGGGCGGCGGCGCGGCGGCGGCCGTTCTCCGACAGCGGCAAATGCAAGGTGTTCAAAAGCGCGATGACTTCCTCGCGCGCGGTCAGATGCGACATGTTCGGACGGGTGCCGAGTGTCGCCTCGTTGAGATCGTCGAAGGCGGTCAATCCACGCGGGAAGAACTCGCGATAGACCACGCGCTCGGCGAAACCGTCGACGCAGCGGAAGCCCATGCGCTTCGACAGTTCGTTGATCCCCTCGCCCACCAGCTTCTTGTTGCGCGAGCCGAGCGTGGACAGGCGGTTGCGCACCACGATCCAATCGGTGAGCTTGCCGTCGACCAGGCGGCGCTGGCGGCGCGCCTCGCGCACCATCTGCGCGTAATGGCTCTCGCCGGTGACGGCGAAATTGGTCTGGTCGAGTGTGGCGAGCACGTCGAAATCGACGAAGCTATCGTTGAGCGGCGTCACCAGCGTGTCGGCCATCGAATGCGCGAGCCGCATCAGGTAGCTGTCGCTGCCGGGCGTGTCGATCACCACCACGTCGTGGTCGTGCTCGATGGCGCCGATTGCCTTCGAGAAGTTGGCGAACTCGCGCGCCTCATTGGCCTCCACCGAGGGACCGTAGGCGCGCTCGATGCAATAATGCGTCGGCAGTTCGAGCTTGATGCGCGCGCGTTCGGCCCAGGCGCGGCGGTTTTCGATGTAATGGGTGAAGCTCTGTTGCCGCGAGTCGAGATCGATGGTGGCGACCCGCTGGCCGGCCTTGAGCAACGCGACCGCGATATGCAGCGCCGTGGTGGATTTGCCCGAGCCGCCCTTCTCATTTCCGAGCACCACCACGTGCGCGGACTGAGGTGTTCCCTGGATCGATTGGACCAACATGACGCGTCCTTTGATCCACCAATACTCAAGTTATTGCGACGCTTTAGTCAAGTTGAGACAAGTTTAACCATTAATCGGCACGACGCGGTATAAAATTTTTTACGGCTTGACCACCCGCGTTTATCGCATTTTTCCGACAAGGCCCCTGCCATGACGAACCGACCGAGTGTTGCGCGCACAGTACCCGCCCTCCGCCGTGCGCTTAAGCCCTGGCGCGAAGCCGGTGACGCGATCGCGCTGGTGCCGACCATGGGCGCGCTGCATGCCGGCCACCTCAAACTTGTGGCGGAAGCGCGTAAGCGCGCGCGGCGTGTGGTGGTGTCGATCTTCGTCAATCCGACGCAGTTCGCTCCGCATGAGGACTTCGGCAGCTATCCGCGCACCTTCGAGGCCGACCGCACGGCGCTGGCCGCCGCCAAGGTCGACCTGATCTGGGCGCCGACGGCGGCGGTGATGTATCCGGAAGGCTTCGCCACCCGCATTGCGCCGGAAGGCGCGGCGCTGGCGGGACTGGAGGATAAGTTCCGCCCGCATTTCTTCGGCGGGGTGTGCACGGTGGTGGCCAAGCTGTTCCTGCAAGCCACGCCCGACTTCGCGATGTTCGGGCAGAAGGACTACCAGCAGTTCCGGGTCGTGACCCAGATGGCGAAGGACCTCGACCTGCCGCTGAAGGTGGTCGGCATCCCCACCGTGCGCGAGAAGGACGGCTTGGCGCTGTCCTCGCGCAACGCCTACCTGTCGGCCGCGGAGCGCGCCGTCGCTCCGACGCTGCATCGCGTGCTCAAGGCCACCGCCGGTCGCATCGAGAAAGGCGAGCGGATTGAGCGGGTGCTGGACGCGGGCCGCAAGGAGATCGCAAAGGCGGGCTTTGCCCTCGACTACCTGGAAGCGCGCCATGCGCTGACGCTGGCCCCGGTTGCTCGGTTGAAGGACGGCCCGATCCGGCTCCTGGTGGCGGCCAAGATCGGGAAGACGCGGCTGATCGATAATTTGGGGGTGTGAGCTTTTCCCTCTCCCCGTCCTTTACGGGGAGAGGGTGGTGAGCACCTGAAAGGCGCGAGCCGGGTGAGGGGCATTGCAAAGCCCCTCACCCGACACGCCTCGCTAACGCTCCGGCGTGTCGACCTCTCCCCGCGATGCGGGGAGAGGTGAAAGCCTCAGAGCAACCCCAATTCCCTGAGCTCCCGCCGCATCGCCTCCGGCATCTTGGCGGCGCCGGGCGCGGCGCGCGACAGGTCGCGCGGGGCTTCCGTGTCCTCGAGGTAGCGCCAGCCCTGGAACGCCGCGCGCGGGCGCGGCTCGACCAGCTTGACCTTGCCGTCGAGTACGACTTGGCAGCGCTTGATGCCGTCCTTGCCGGTGGTCGGGCGGATAGCGAGGATCTTCTCGCGGCAGGTAATCTGGCCCTTGATCACCCAGAAGAGCGAGCCGCCGGCAGTGAGTTCGTCGGCCCGTTTGGGATACATGCGGGTGGTGTGGATGTGCTCGAGCTTCTGCCCGCGCCGCTTCTTCTCGGCGAGCTTCTGCTTGATCCAGGCTTCCAGGTCGGCGACGGACTCGCAGCCCACGCATAGTTTGACGAGATGAAGCGGCATTCCAAGTTCCTACCGATAGTTAGCATCCGACTCTCACCGTCATCCTGAGGTGGCCGGCGCAGCCGGCCCTCGAAGGATGAACGGCCGCCCCCCTTCGAGGATCGCCGCAAACGCGGCTCGCACCTCAGGGTGACGGCTTGGATGCCTCGATCACCAGCACCTTGGCCCCCTCAGCCACTTGTGCGTCCGCGGTGACCGCGACCTCCACCACTACGCCATCGATGGGCGCCTGCAGCGTGTGCTCCATCTTCATGGCCTCGATGATGGCGACCCTTTGGCCGCGCGCCACCTGCGCGCCCTTCTCCACCAGAATGCCGAGCACCTTGCCGTGCATGGGCGCGCGTACCAGGCCGCCGCCGCCACTGTCGGCCGCCTCGTCGATGGCGAGATCGCGCAAGGTCACTTTGGTCTGCCGGCCGTGGCGCAGCACATAGACGGCGTCATCGGCCGCGACCGTGATCGCATCGGCTGCCGGCGCATCACCGCCGACGGTCACCGCCGGTCCGTTCGGACCATAGACCACCTGCGCCAGCACCGCCTCGCCTTCCGCCATCACCGGCAGGCTCAGGCGGCGCTCGCCCGACAATTGGAACGCATCGGTCGCATCCCAAGGCGAGGATGCTTCAGCGCAGGCGGCCGCAAGCCGCGCGCCCTCGCGCTTGACCAGTTCCTCCGCCCCGCGCGCGGCGGCGGCGCGATCGAGCCCCTGGCGCGCCGCCCCGAGTTCGGCCAGATGCATATCGATGAAGCCGGTGTCGAATTCGCCGGCGCGAAAGCCATCGGCGCGCGCGAGCGCCGCGAGAAAGGCGGCATTGCTGCGTGGGCCGGCCACCACCGTCTGTTCCAGCGCATCGGCCAGCCGGTCGAGCGCGGCCGCGCGTGTCGGCTCATGCGCGATCAGCTTGGCGATCATCGGATCGTAGAACGGCGTCACCGCATCGCCCTGCTCCACCCCGCTATCGACGCGCAAACCGTCTTGCACCGGGAATTGCAGCGCGATCAGCCGGCCGGTCGACGGCAGAAAGCCGCGCTCGGGGTCCTCGGCATAGAGCCGCGCCTCAACCGCGTGGCCGTTGAGCCGCACCTGATCCTGCTTGAGCGGCAACCTTTCGCCGGCCGCGATGCGAAACTGCCATTCGACCAGATCGAGCCCGGTCACCGCCTCGGTCACCGGATGCTCGACCTGCAGCCGTGTATTCATCTCCATGAACCAGAAGCCGCCCTCTTTCAGTCCGCCCGCGCCGTCCGCGATGAATTCGATGGTGCCGGCGCCGACATAGCCCGCCGCATTTGCCGCCTTCACCGCCGCGGCGCCCATGATGGCGCGCAAGTCGGCGCTCATACCGGGCGCGGGCGCCTCCTCGATCACCTTCTGGTGCCGGCGCTGTAGCGAACAATCGCGCTCGCCCAGATGGATGGCATTGCCATGGCTGTCGGCGAACACCTGCATCTCAATGTGACGCGGCGCGCTGACATATTTCTCGATGAGTACGCGCGGGTCACCGAACGCACCTAGCGCTTCGCGCTGCGCGGCCTCGAGCGCGGCGTCGAAATCGGCATGGCGGTCGACCCGCCGCATGCCCTTGCCGCCGCCGCCGGCCACCGCCTTGATCAGGACCGGATAGCCGATCTCATAGGCCTTCTGCTTGAGGAACTTCGGCTCCTGCCGCTCGCCGTGAAAGCCGGGCACCACCGGCACGCCGGCCTTCTCCATCAGCGCCTTGGCGCGGTCTTTCAGGCCCATGGCGCGGATTGCGGCGGGCGGCGGCCCGACGAAGACGATGCCGGCGTCGGCGCAGGCCTGCGCGAAATCGGCGTTCTCGGACAGGAAGCCGTAGCCGGGATGGATCGCCTCCGCGCGCGCGGCCTTGGCGGCGGCAATGATGGCGTCGATGACGAGATAGCTTTGCGCGGCCGGCGGCGGGCCGATCTCATAAGCCTCATCGCAGACGCGCACATGCCGCGCCTTCGCGTCCGCCTGCGAAAAGACCGCGATGGTCCGCAGGCCCATCCGTTTGGCGGTGCGGGCGATGCGGACGGCGATTTCGCCACGGTTGGCGATGAGGACGGATTTGAACATGCGGGGCGCCGGCTGAGGGAAAGGAGATACTAGCGCGCCGGCGGGGGCGTCGTCGCTTCCACCTGTGGACGTTTCGGCGGCACCGGCACGCTGGCGCTCTCGCCCGGCGTTTGCGCGGCTGGTGTGGACGGCGAGGACGATACGGCCGCCGTGCCCGATGCGGGGGGCGCGGCATCCGGCTTCGGCAGTTTCGGCTCGGCGTTCATGATGCTGACCGGCGGGATCGACGCCGCCGAGGGAAAGTCCCAGCGGCTGTCGACCGGCCGATGCACGACGACCGGCGGCGCGGGCTCAGGCGTGACGCTCGCCTCGGGACCCGGTGCAGGCGCCTGTGCGGACGCCGCCGGCGGCGACTGCTCGGCCTGCGACGGCGCGGCCGCTGCGGCCTTGTCCCAGTCGGCCGCGTGCCGCGAAACATACTGATCGAATACGTGGCCCTTGATATTGGCCTTGATCATGCCGCTGTCGCCGAGCGCGGCGAAGGCCGGGCACTGTTCGACGGTGCAGCGCTCGCGCTGGGTCAGCACCTGCGCCACCAGGCCGTAGCGGTCGAGCGCGAGGGTGTGGCGCGCGCCGGCGAAAGCCTGCATCGCCGACCCGTCGCCATGCTGCGCGAGATCGTGGGCGTCCTTGACGAGCGCCACCCGTGCGGCGGTGTAAGCGACGGCGGCGGCCACGCTGCGGGCGTCGGCGAACACCGCCTTCTCGCAAGCCGTCTCCACGGTGTCGCCGGCGCCCGCATCGAGGCAGGCGAGCGCCGAACCGGGCGCCGTCGCCATTCGGTCGAGCTCGACCGCCCGCGAAAGAAGCGCGCGCCGCTCGGTTGCCCGCTCCTCGCTCGCCATGCGGTCGAGCAGGACAAGCACCGCGAAGCCCGCGGCCGCGACCACCGCGACCGCGAGCACGGCTTTGATCAATCCGTTCAGCACGCCTTCGATGGCCGTGGCCCTCCGCGCGAGCCGTCTACGGGACCGTTATTGAATGGACCGTTATTGAACCTTGGCCCCGGAGACCTTTACCACGTTGGCCCACTTCTCGATGTCCTTGCGCAGATAAGCATCGAATTCCTCCGGCGTCTTCACCATCGGAATGGCGCCCTGCTTGAGCCAGGCGGCCTTCACGTCGGGCTGTTCGATCACCTTGTTGATCGCGGCGTTGAGG
>DASZQT010000392.1:0-4375 GCA_035549515.1 Pseudolabrys sp.
TGGCGTCGATGGTGAGCCGGTGAATGACCTGGTCCGGCTCGAGCCCGATAATATCGTCGGCGGCGAGCGGGGCGAGCGCGGGCAATTCCTTGCGCGCATGCGGCACGCCGGCATCCTTGGCGCGGGCGATCTCATCGAGCGGCACCACGCCTTCGGACGCAACACGGTCGAGCACGCGGTCGCGCGCCGCCCGCGCGGCCTTGGGGTGACGGTCGGGACGGCGCCATTCCGGCGATTGCGGCAGCGCGACCAGAAGCGCGGCTTCGGCCAGCGACAACCGCTTCGGCTCCTTGGCGAAATAGGCAAGCGACGCGGCGCGGATTCCCTCCAGATTGCCGCCATAAGGCGCCAATGTGAGATAGAGCGATAAGATTTGGTTTTTACTCAGCTTTCTTTCTATTTCGAGCGCGCGCGTAATCTGCCGGAGCTTGGCCTCGAAGGTGCGGTGGCGTCGCGGCTCCAACAGGCGCGCGACCTGCATGGTCAGCGTCGAGCCGCCCGACACGATATGGCCGTTGACGATGAGCTGAAACGCGGCGCGGCCGAGCGCGAGCGGATCGACGCCGTCATGTTCGTAGAAGCGCTGGTCCTCGTAGCCGAGCAAGAGCTTGATGAAGCGCGGATCGACATCGTCGACCGTGGCCGGCAGCCGCCAGCGGCCTTCCTTGGTGGCATAGGCGCGCAACAGACGGCCATCGCGATCGAGGACGGTGTGCGAATAATCGAGATGCGCGCCGAGCGGCACCGGCCCGAGCGCGTAGACCCAGGCGGACGCGGCAAAGACGAGTGCACCGAGACAGAGCCCGACGCCCGCAAAAGCCACCCGCCATCGTGACGAGCCCTGTTTCGCAATCCCTCCGCTGTCATGGCCGGGCTCGTCCCGGCCATCCCGCTTAGGGAAGCAAGCCCGTACCCACCTAAGCGGGGTCGCCGGGACAAGCCCGGCGACGACAACTTTCGTGGTGTCGAGCCAACTCATCGCGCCGCCGTAATCTCCACCGTGCCGGTACCGGTGCGGCCAAAGCGGTCGGGCCGGTACATGTCTTCGACCAAAGCCTGCGGCAGCGTATAGCGGCCGGGCGACACCGCGCGCACCACGTAAGCCACGGTGAACACGGGCTTGGAATCCTTGGTGCGGTCGAAGGCGGCGGTGAAACGGTCATCGCGGAATTCGGTCGACACCGGCTGCCCCGCCTCCGTAATCCAGGGCAGCACGCCGGTATCGCCCGACGAAACCAGGCGTGGATTGTCGATCTCGAAGCCGGCCGGCAGATAATCGGCCACGATAACGCGGCCTAATTGCGGCTGCGCCTCGGTCATCTTCAGCACCACGGCAAAACGCTGGTTCTGCTTGGCATGGCTCGGATCGGCCGGCTCGCCATCGAGCGTGAAGTAATTGCGCTCGATCTTGAAGCCGCGCGCGTCCGCAGGCTCCGGCGTCAGCGGCGCGCCGCTCACCGACACCACCGCCTGCACGGTGCCGTCGCCCTTGTTGGTGACGGCGATCGGTTGCGCCAGATCGGCGGGGCGCAGCGTGCGATAGTAAGCGCCCTGCCGCGTCTCGCCATTGACCGAGAGCGAGATGGCGCGGAGTTCGCGCGCCAGCGCACGCGCGGCCAGCACCAGCCATGCGTCCTCCTGCGTCGAGGTGGTCGTCATCAGCTTGCGCGCGGCATCGATGCGCAGCACCGCATCGTCAATCGTGCGCTGCGGCGCGTGGCCCTCGGAGGCGAGAGTCACCAGCGCGGCGGCGTCGCGCAAAGGCGAGCCGAAATCGCTGCGCCCGAAATCGAGCGACGGCCTCACCGGAAGTGCGTTGAGCGCGGCGAGATAAGCGCGGTCGGCGCGCGGCTTGTCGCCGACCATCGACAGCGCGGCGGCGATCTGCGCCTTGGCAATCGGCGTGGCGAAATCGGACAGCCTCACATCGACGTAGTAGCGCAGGTCGCCGATCGGCGCGGAGCCGTTGCGCGCCAGCACATAGAGGGCGTAAGCGAGATCGCGGCCGCCGTTCTTGTTGGGCTCGGGCGCGGTCGCGATGTAGTTGCGCAAGCGGTCGATGGCGAGCGTGAAAGCCGGCTGCGGCACCTCGAACCCGCGCTCGCGTGCGCGCGTGAGGAAGTCGGTCACGTAAGCGTCGAGCCAGGGATCTTCGCCGCCCACCGACCAGAAGCCGAACGAGCCGTTCGAGCCCTGCCGCGCCAGCAAGCGCGGGATGGCATCGCGGATGCGGCTGTCGATCTCGCCGTCGGGCGCGAGCCGCGCCTGTTGCGCCAGTTCGTTGACATAGAGCATGGCCATGGCGCGGCTGGTGATCTGCTCGGAACAGCCGAACGGATAGCGGTCGAGCGCATTCAGAAGCGTGGCGGCATCGAGCGACGTCGAGATCGCCACCGACAGTCCGACGCGGCCGGTGCCCGGCACGAAATCGGCGAGCAGATCCTTGGAGATCGTGAAGGTCTCGCCCTTGGCAAGCGTCTGCACCGTGCGCCGGGCCAATATCTGCGTCGCCGGCTTCACATCGAGATTGAACACCCGTTCGAGCGTGAAGCCGCCCGGTCCGGTGACATTGACCGCGACCGTGCCGGGACCGACGCCGGACGCCGACACCGGCACCGCGAGATGACTGCGCTGCTTTTGCGCCAGCGTGAGCTTGAGCGGGGCATCGCCGTCGCGCGTGACGGCGCCGTCGGTGTTGACGCCGATAGTGTAGTCGCCGGCCACGCCCTCGACATTGTCGAGTTCGAGCTGCACGGCGCCGTGGTCATTGGTGCGCAGGAAGCGCGGCAGCGTGGCGGTGAGCACGACGGGATCGCGCACGATCACGTCGCCGGAGGCTTTGCCGACCTTGTCGCGGCTCCAGGCCACCGCCATCACCCGCACGGTGCCGGCGAAGGCGGGAATGTCGAAATTCACCGTCGCCAGCCCGTCGGAACCGACGGTGACAATCCCGGAATAAAGCGCGAGCGGCGCCTGCGTCGGCCTTGAACCGGACAATTCGGCCGGCCCCATGTCGCCGCCGGAGCGGATCGCGCCGCGCGCGCCCTGCATGCCGTCGATCAGTTGCCCGTAGAGGTCGCGGATCTCGGCGGTGAGCTGGCGCTGGCCGAGATAGTAGTCGTCGGGCGCCGGCGGCTTGTAATTGGTGAGGTTGAGAATGCCGACATCGACGGCGGCGACCACGATGCGGGCATCTTCATTGGGCGCGAGCCCGCCGACATGCACCGGAATGCGCAAGGTCGAGTCCGGCCGTATGGTCGCGGGCATGCTCATGTCGAGCGTGAGCGTATGCTCGGCGCGGTCGATGCCGAACCACTGCACGCCGATGGCACGGCCGGGCATGCGCTGCGCCGGCGCGTCAAGCGGGCGGCGCAGCGTCGCCACCATATAGGCGCCGGTGCCCCAGTCGCGTCCGACCACCATCTTCAATTGCGCGGTGCCGGCCTTGATGTCTTCCGACTGGCTGGCGACCAGACGATCGGTGAACACGTTGAGCGTCAGGCGGCCGGCCGAGCGCGCGGTCACCGCGATGTTCATGACGTCGGCCGGCTTGTAGTCGGTCTTGTCGAGCGCGATCTCCAAGAGGTCGGGCGTCGAGGCGGCCGACTCCGCGTAGAACCCGGCATCGAAGGTGAGCGAGGTGAGCGGCCCGTTCGGATCGCCGGTCGACACTTCGAGCCGGTAGCGGCCCCAATTCACAGGCAGCGACAGATGGCCGGCTTTGTCGGCCGCGACATCGACCGTGCCGTTGGCGACGCGCTGCGTGCGCTTGACCGGCTCGAACTCCCAATTGCCGTTCTGCCGGTACCATTGATAGGTGGTCTCGATGCGCAGTAGTTCGTAGCGCAGGCCCTGATGCGCGAGCTTGGCCCCGTCGGGCGCCACCATCACCACGTCGAAATCGGCATTGGCGCCGTCATCGAGCGAGCGGCCGGAGAACAGCGGCTTGACGCCGATCATGTCGGTCTGCGGCTTGACCGGCAGCGTGAGCTTGCGCTCGACCGCGCGGCCACCCGACTCCGCCATGCTCACCGTGATCTGCGCTTCCAACGGACGCGACGTGTCCGGCACGTTGTCGAGCGCGACCGGGAACGTCGCCTTGCCTTGCGCGTCGGTCGCCGGCAGATCGGCGAGGTCCTGGCGCACGGCGGTCACCTGGTCGTCGGACAGGCCGAACGAGTAGCCCGCGTACCCGGGCCGTTCCTTGGCCGCCGCGATATTCACCGCGCCCGAGAGCTCGAGACCGGAGGCCGGCGCGCCATAGAGGAAATGGCCGTCGAGGCTCAGCTCCGCCGGCATGTCGGGCGCGATCGCCTTGGCATCCGACGTCAGGGTGAACTCGAGCCGGTCGGGCACATAGTCCTCGACCATGAAT
>DASZQT010000393.1:0-12788 GCA_035549515.1 Pseudolabrys sp.
TGGCGCTGCCGGCGGCGCGCGCCAACGCGCTCAAGCTCGACTGGTCGGGCGCTTACGTGCCGCCGAAGCCGAGCTTCCTCGGCACCAAGCTGCTCGATGATTATCCGATCGCCGAGCTGATCGATTACATCGACTGGACACCGTTCTTCCAGACCTGGGAACTGGCGGGCAAATTCCCCGCCATTCTCGACGACGCCAAGATCGGCGCGGCCGCGCGTTCGCTCTATGACGACGCGCGCGCCATGCTCGACAAGATCGTGGCGGAGCGCTGGTTCAAGGCGGGCGCGGTCATCGGCTTCTGGCCGGCCAATGCGCAGGGCGACGATATCGTCGTCTATGTCGACGAGAGCCGCGCCCAGCCGCTTGCGGTGCTTCATTCGCTGCGGCAGCAATTGTCCAAGCGCGAGGGCCGCGCCAACACGGCGCTTGCCGATTTCATCGCACCGCGCGCGAGTGGACTGGCCGACTATATCGGTGGCTTCGCGGTCACCGCCGGCATCGGCGAGGATGTCATCGCCGAGCGCTTCAAGCGCGCCAATGACGACTATTCGGCGATCCTGGTGAAGGCGCTCGCCGACCGTTTGGCCGAAGCTTTCGCCGAGCGCCTGCATCAACGTGTGCGCAAAGAGTTCTGGGGCTACGCGGCGGACGAGGCGTTGAGCAATGCCGATCTGATCTCGGAGCGCTATCGCGGCATCCGCCCGGCGCCCGGCTATCCGGCGCAGCCCGACCACACCGAAAAGGGCACATTGTTCGAGTTGCTGAAGCCCGAGCGCATCGGCGTGCAACTCACGGAGAGCTTCGCGATGTGGCCGGGCGCGGCGGTGTCGGGGCTCTATTTCAGCCATCCGCAGAGCGCTTATTTCGGCGTCGGCAAGATCGAACGCGATCAGGTCGAGGATTACGCGCGCCGCAAGGGCTGGAGCGTGGAGGAAGCCGAGCGCTGGCTCGCGCCCATCCTCAATTACGATCCGCGTCACGCGCCCAGCATTGCGGCGGCGTGATCGGGCCGCGGTGTCACGCGCCTTCCGGGTTCGCATGCCGGTGATGGCCGCCGCCATTCCCGCGACGTGACGAATCGCGTAAAAAACCTTTGGGGACGATACAGCGCGTGAATGTTCGAGCTCTGCCATGGCCCTCGACTGCGCCGATATCCGGCTGAACGGCGTCGACTATGCCGCTCACGAACTTCCGGTCATTGTCTTCGGGCTGAAACAGCGCCTCGCCTATGTGCACAATGCGAAGGCAGCTTGTACGTCGGCGCTCAATTTCCTGTTTCAGACCAACCACGGCTACATGTATCTCGATCCGCCGGCGATTCATGCGAGCAAGTTCGCGTTCATCCAGCTTGGCCCGGACTCCGGGCCCGAGCCGGTGAAGGCGTTCAACGATCTGGCGCCGGAGACTTTTTCATTCGTCAGAGACCCGCTGCAGCGCTTAATCTCCGCCTTCATTTCGAAGATCCTCACGCGGCACGATCCGAATTATCGCGAGCTGCGCGACCGGGTGACGTCGCTGCACGGCATCGATCTCAGCGCGCAGGCCGATCCGGCGCGGTCCTGCCTGGCTTTCGCGAAACTGGTCGCCGTGCAGGAAGACCCCAAGCAGATCGACCGGCACTTCCGGCCGCAATATCTCAATCTGGGGTTTGACGGGCGCTTTCGCGTCAACACGATCCTGCGTTTGGAGGAGCGCGACGCCGTGCGCGACTTTACGGCGAAATGGATCGGCGCCGACAAAGCGCAATGGTTGTTGGCACAGAAATTCGGCGCGACGCCGGACTACGCGAAGGACGATTTGGTGTCCGATGAACTGGTTGACCTCGTGCGCAAGGTTTACGCGCGCGATTATGAACTGTTTTACGGCTGACGGCGCTTGCGCAAAAAACAAACACCGGAGAGCTCATCGCTCTCCGGTGCTTCGGCAGTTCGGCCGGTTCAACACCGGCTAGTTATTGGTGGCGACGTCGTCGGCCGCTTTGAACGCTAGAATGCCCCCAGCAGGACGGCGCCGAGAAAAACGAACACGGCGCACACAGCGAGCACATCCCATTTCAAGGCAAGGTCCACGGCAGTGCCTCCCTTGTTGAGGTGACGAAAATATAACACGCAACAGGCCCGTGGCGAAGCACGCGGGACGACGCCAAAGCAAAAATAGACGCGAAGAGTCATGCGCGTGCGGCATGGCGGCGGGAACTGCTTGATGACGCGACGAAAAACACGCGCCGCGCGAATTTTGCGCAGTGAACGGCTTATGTGCATTGCAATATCGGGAGAAGGATTTTGCACGAACCGCGCCAATTCGCGGCGGCAATGACGGCTATACCGGCATGCTCGCGCAAAATTGCATGGCGCGGATTTACCGGCCGCATTGCGAATTGATCGCGAATTGATTGCGGATGACGGCTGAGTTCGCCTATGCCTCGCCGCGCGCGCCGCGCATCGCGGCCGTCAATTCGAGGACAATCCCGCCAATGCTGTCTCTGCGTCGATCGTTGCTTGCCTTTGCTTTCGTCGTCTCCGCCGTGCTGACAATCGCCGCGCCCGCGAGCGCGCAGAACTGGCCGCAGCGGCCGGTGCGCTTCATTCTGCCGATCGGTCCGGGCGCCGGCGTCGACATCACCGCGCGGCTTCTGGCCGACAAATTGTCGGCGCGCTGGGGCCAGCCGGTGGTGGTGGAAAATCGTCCGGGCGGCGACGCCATCCTGGCGATCACCACCGTGCTGAACGCGCATGACGATCACGTGCTGCTGTTCGCGCCGGCGTCCGCCTTCACCGCGCACCCGCTGCTGCATGACAAGCTGCCTTACAAGATCCAGGACCTCGCGCCGATCGCGCGCGTGACCAACACGCTGATCGGCGTGGCGGTGCCGACCTCGCTCGGCGTGTCGAGCCTGAAGGACTTCGTCGCCAAGGTGCGCTCGGAGCCGGGCAAGCTGAACTATGCCTCGGCCACCGGCGCCAACGATCTTCTGTTCGCGGCCTTCCTGAAGACCGAGAAGCTCGACATGGCCAAGGTGCCGTATAAGGACACGGTGCAGGCGGTGAACGATCTCGCCGAAAGCCGCGTGCACGGCTATGTCGCGGCCTATGCGATCCTGCGGCCGCGCGTGCAGGCCGGCAAGATCAAGGTGCTGGCGCTGACCAATCCGAACCATGCCGCCGCGTTGCCGGATATCCCGACCGCCAAGGAGGCCGGCTTCGACGCGCTCACCATGGACGGGCTGAGCGGCCTGTTCGGTCCGCAGAGCATGCCGCCGGCCGTGCGCGAGCGCATCGCCAAGGACATCCGCGAAGTCGTCGCCGACAAGACGATCGAGCAGCGCCTGAGCGCGACCGGGCAGGTGGTCAATCCCGGCACGCCGGCCGAGTTCGCGGCGGCCATCGACGAGCAGCGCGCCACGGTGAAGAAGATCGGCGAGACGCTCGGCATCAAGCCGGCCGCGCAGTAGGACGCGCGGCGCGCCGGCGACTCTATCCCTCCCCTGCAAGGGGAGGGTGGCGCCGCGCAGCGGCGACGGGTGGGGTTTTGCTCATTGCGGAATTGCCCCACCCGGCTCGCTAACGCTCGCCACCCTCCATCCGACGTCGGATATATCCGACTTCGGCCAGTAATTAATCGGTCGAATTCGGGTAAACCCGAGTTCGATTGCAAGCGGGGGAGGGATAAAGAGCGTCGTCGCGCATCGGCGCCCTTTGCGCCACTGGCGATCTCAACCATTTCTTCACCTTAACGAATTCCTCACCGTCAATATTGAAGCCTCGTTAAAGATACCGCCCGCATTTTGCGGGAATGCAGGGTGGTGCTCGTCTTTCCATCGCCGGACTGACGTTGTTGCTGGCGCTCGCGGGCTGCGGGCGCGGCTTCTTGAACTATGGCGAACGCGCGGCCTGGCGGCATCAGGCCGAGGTCTCGTGCTTGAAGTCGGGCGACGTCAAGATCGGCGCCGGCGTGGTGCAGGTGAGCCCGATCGAAGGGCCCGGCGTGTGCGGGGCGGACTTCCCGCTCAAGGTGGCGGCGCTCGGCGAGAGCTCGTCGGTCGGCTATGCCGACGAATTGCGGCCGCCCGGTTCGGTCGGCAGCGCGCCGGCCTCGCGCATGCCGAACTGGCCCGATCAGCGCTACGCGCCGCCGCAGGTCGCGCCGGTGGAGAGCCAGCCGATCCAGCGCGGCAATATGCGTTGGATGACCGGACCGCAGCCGGTCTCGCGCGGCGAAAGCGGCGACAGCTATGCGCCGGCGGGCCAGCCGATGTCGCTCGATCCGCCCGGCATTGCACCCGCGCGCTCCGACGATCGTCCCGACGATGCGGTCGCGCCGCCGCGCACGCGTCCGGCCTATCTGCCGGCGCAGCCGGCCTACAGCACGCCGGTCTATCGCCAGCCGCCGCGTGCCGACGATATCCCGGACGATGCCATCCTGCCTTCCGATCGCGCGCGGCCATCCCACGCGCCGATGCGGCCGGCCTATAACGCGCCGGTCTACGAGGCGCCGCGCGCCCCGCCCACGCTCGGCCCCGCGCGCAATCCGAATGCACCGGTCGCGGTGGCGGCCACGTTGTCGCCGCCGGCGACGCTCGCCTGCCCCATCGTCTCCGCGCTCGACCGCTGGGTGAGCGCCGGCGTGCAGCCGGCCGCGCTGCATTGGTTCGGCTCGCCGGTGGTGGAAATCAAGCAGATCTCGGCCTATTCCTGCCGTGGCATGGTGGGCGCGCGCACGTCGCATATTTCCGAGCATGCCTTCGGCAATGCCATCGACATCGCCGGTTTCATCTTCGCCGACGGCCGCAAGATCATGGTCGTGAACGGCTGGCATGGCACGCCGGAAGAGCAGGGTTTCCTGCACGACGTGCAGCTCTATGCCTGCGAGACGTTCAACACCGTGCTCGCGCCGGGCTACAATGCGGCGCATTATAATCATCTTCATCTCGATCTTATGCGGCGCGCCAGCGGCCGCAAGCCGTGCCGGCCGAACGCCATTCCGGGCGAGGTGGTGGCGGCGCGCCTGCGCGCGGTCTATGCCAGCCGCCGCCATGGGCCGGCTTACACCGGCTCGATCAAGAAGCCGGTGACCATCGGCGACATGATCAAGAGCCTGCCCGAAGCGCTGCCGGGCGAGGACGGCTATGTCCAGGATGAAGATGATGACGGCGTGACCGGATCAATCCCGCAGCCGGCTGCGGAGGAAGAGAAGCCCAAGCCGGAAAAGGGTCTGTTCAGCCGCTGGTTCGGCGGCTCCTCGAAATCCGCGCCGCAAAGCGTCGCCGGCGGCCAGGATCGGTTGAGCAAGGGATTTTAGCGGGCCCCGCGTAAAATGCGGCGGGCGCCCGCGCTGCTGCGCCGCCGCCTAGGGCGCGTGGTGCACGATCACGTTGGTCGAATAGACTTCGACCGCGCTGCCGCCGCCGACCACGCTGGTCTCGAATTGCATCGTGATCGTGTGCGACCCTGGCGAGACATTGGGGAAGATGAAGCTCGCCGTGCGCACCTCGTAGTTGGCCTTGTCGACAATGAAGGGCACGGAAGCGGGCAGCGCACTCGCGGCGCTATCGAGCAGCGGCCGCACCGTCATCTGGGCGTTGGCGCTGGTGATGGCCGTTGCCGAAAATTCGACGATGACGCAGCTCGGCGAAGTGCCGCCCTGGGTGAATTTGAAGGTCGTGCCGGGGATGTTCACAAAAGTCGTCGCTGAGGTGGCGCGGCCGCTGTATTCGTTGACGTAGCGGATCGCCGTCGGATTGCATTGTCCCGACGTCACGGCGGGCGACATCGCGTAGGACGGTTGCGCAACACCTTGCGCGACAATGACCGGCATCGTCACGGTGGTCAGCAGCGCGGCCGCAGCCATCCGGCGGACGCTGTTGCGCCCGCTCTTCATCGATACAGATTGCATGTTTCCCCCGTAAATCGCGTCGGCTTCGTTTTGCCGTGCTGCCTTTGTCAAGGCGGCGCGAAAGCTAGGAGTTTCGCGCAGTCGAGGCAAGCAGCCAGGTTAAAACCCGACGCTTTGAAGGAAATATTTTTTGTTTGGCAAAGAGGCGCGGGCAGCTCTACCGCTCACACCGCCGCGTCGACCAGCATCGCGCCGAACAGGATCAGCCCGGCGTCGCGGTTGGACTTGAACAGCATCAGGCAATGCGCGGGGTCGTTGATGTCGAGCCGTACGGTCTGCCAGGCCAGATGCACGGCGAAGGCGACAAGCCCGAGCAGGAAGATCGCGCCACCGCCCGCCATCAATCCGGCCGTGCCGATCAGCGCCACCGCCAGTGCATAGAACGCCGCCAGCATCGGCTGCGTGTTGTGCTGGAACAGCAGGGCGGTCGACTTGATGCCGATGAGCGCATCGTCTTCGCGGTCCTGATGCGCATAGATGGTGTCGTAGCCGATCACCCAGGCGATTGAGCCGGCATAGAGCACCAGCGCCGGCCAATCGAGCCGTCCGAAAGCGGCAGGCCAACCCATCAGCGCGCCCCAGGAGAAGGCGAGGCCGAGCACGATCTGCGGCCAATAGGTGATCCGCTTCATGAACGGATAGACGGCGACCACCAAGAGCGAGGCCAGTCCCATCATGACGGTGAAGCGGTTGAACTGGATCAGCACCAGGAACCCGATAAGCGCCTGCGCCAGCATGAACGCGGTGGCCTGCGCGACCGTGACCTGGTTAGAGGGAATCGGACGCGAGCGCGTGCGCTCGACCATGCCGTCAAGATCGCGATCGACCAGGTCGTTCCAGGTGCAGCCGGCGCCGCGCATGGCAAAAGCGCCGATGAAGAACAATAAGATCATCCACAGGCTGGGCAGGCGGCCTTCATGCATGCCGGCAAGGCCCACCGACCACCAGCACGGCAGCAGCAGGAGCCAGGAGCCGATCGGGCGATCGAGGCGGGCGAGCCGCAGATAGGGCCGCGTGACGGCGGGCGCCAGCGCATCGACCCAGTTTCCGGTCGCATCGGCGACGCGTCCGGCGCTCTCGCTCATTTGCCGAGCGGCGCGCCGGTCAGCGTGTCGAAGGTGCCGCGGCCGGTTCGGATGTTGCGGGAACTGGTGACCGGCGCGCTGAGCGCATCGCTCAGCGTCGGCCCGCGCTGCGCCGGCTGTTCGGCGGCGACGCGGCAGACCTTCACGCGCAGCTCGTCGCTCTTGGCGTGGCCCTGCTTGATGCTCGTGATGATCTGCGGGGGAATGCCGCAGGCCGCCTGATTGTCGAGCGCGTATTTGAGCATTTTCGCCTCGGCCCCGGTGAAGGCGATGAGCAACTGGCAGGCCTCTTTCGGCGGCGCACGGCGTTCGCTCGCATGCTTGATGGCGAGGCCGCGCTTTTCGGTCTCGTCGCGCAGCTTGCTGAATTCCTGCAGGCAGGGCGGCGCCTGCTGCGTCCAGGGCGAGGCCTGCTGCGGGGCCTGCTGCTGTTGCGGCCAGGGCGAAGCCTGCCGCGGCGCCGGGTCCGGCCAGGGCGCGGCCGGTTGCGGCGCGGCCTGCTGCGGCCAGGGCGCCATCTGGGCCTGCGCCGCACCGAGCGCAAACGCCGCCATGCACGCGGCGGCAATCGTGGCGCGGCGCAAAATCATGAGTTCATCCTCTCCTCGCTCCCCGGCATGATCTTACAGCGGGAGCCCTATGCACGTTTATTACAACCCCGGGAATGCGACGGGAAGGCGGCGGGCCTGCGAATATTCGCCGCCCGGTGGCCGCGCCAAGGCCGCCACGCCCTCGCGCCCGCGCGCCGGAAAGGGTAAAGGGGTCGTCCGGCCTTTGCCGATACCGATTTTGTCATGCCACGCTACGATTTCCGCACCCCCCGGCTTTATGTCGATGCGCCGCTGCCGGGCGACGGTACGCTGGCGCTCAACCGCGACCAGGCCAATTACCTCGCCAACGTCTTGCGCCTCACGAGCGGCGATGGGGTGCTCCTGTTCAATGGGCGGGACGGGGAGTGGCGGGCGGAACTGGCTGCGGCCGGCAAAAAGGCGCTGATCGCGGTCCTGGGCGAGCGGCTGCGCGAGCAGCCGGTGCCGCGCGACCTGCATTTCCTGTTCGCGCCGCTCAAGCATGCGCGCCTCGACTACCTGGCGCAGAAGGCGGTGGAGATGGGGGCGTCCCGGCTCCAGCCCGTCATCACCCGCCACACCCAGGTGGCGCGGGTGAATATCGAGCGCATGCGCGCCAATGTCGTCGAGGCGGCCGAGCAGTGCGGCATTCTCAACCTGCCGGAAGTGGGCGAGCCGATCTCGTTCGAAAGCCTGCTGCGCGGCGACAGCGCCCGGCTGCTGGTGTTCTGCGACGAGGACGCGCCGGTCAAGGATCCGGTCGCCGCGCTTGCCGGCATGCGGCCGCAGGCCACCGCCTTGCTGCCGGCAGACGCCGCGCAGGCGAGCCAGCCCTTGGCGGTGCTGATCGGTCCGGAGGGCGGCTTCTCCGAGCAAGAACGCGAGCATCTCATCAAGCGGCCGAATGTCGTGCAATTGTCGCTTGGGCCGCGCATCCTGCGCGCCGATACCGCGGCGGTGGCGGCGCTGGCGCTGGTGCAGGCGGTGCTCGGCGATTGGCGTTGAGCCATTGCCAAGTCTGTGCATCATTACCGGCCGGGCGCGTTGGGAATATGCTAGGCTTGCCGCGGGCAAGCGGGAGTTCACGTCATGGCAAGGTCGGCGCAAGGTTTTGGTTTTGGTTGGATTCGCTCGTTGGTGATCGCGGCGCTGATGAGCCTGAGCGCGCTCGCGCCGGCCTCGGCGGCGAGCTGGCTGGAAAAGACCTTCTACATGTCGGGCGCCAACTACGACGGCGTGCTGCCGCCCTGCGAGGCCGCGCTCGACAAGATCGCCAACCGCTTCGCGCAGAAGGAAAGCCGGTTCTGGAATTCCGATTTGCAGATCCTCGCCTTCGAGCGCGTGCGTGAGACCGCCTACAGCCCGTGGGCGCTCGGCACCATCCCGCGCCGTTTCTGCCGCGCGCTGGCGCATGTCAGCGACGGCCGCAAGCACGCGGTCTATTACTCGATCGGCGAGGACACCGGCATGATCGGCGCCAATTGGGGCGTCGACTGGTGCGTGGTCGGGCTCGATCGCAACTGGGCCTTTAACCCGGCCTGCAAGATGGCGCGGCCCTAACCGATCCGGCTTGCCGGCTTTCATCGCGCGGCGGCGGTAGCGCCGTGCCGGCGCTCCTCTTGCGCTGGACACTTTTTATTTCCTTTTTGTTCTTGTATTGTTCAGAGGGCGAGGTATGATTTTATGGAACAGCCAAATCGGCGCGATTGTCGGTTTGTTCTCATTTTACCAGTGTTTTCAGTAACGGGAGGCGTCTCATGGTCGGTCGTCGCGCCGCGCGGGCTTTGCAGGTTGTTGCCCTTGCCGCCAGCCTCATCGTCATTACCGCGGTCGTCGCACTCGCGCAGGTCCAGGACCGCCGCCAGAACGAGCCCGGCAAGTTCGACTTCTACGTGCTGGCGCTGTCCTGGTCGCCGTCCTTCTGCGCGGCGACGCGCGAGCGCGCGCCCGACCGGGCGCCCGACCCGCAATGCGGCGGGCGGCCCTTCGCCTTCGTCGTGCACGGCCTGTGGCCGCAATACGAGCAGGGCTTTCCCTCCTATTGCCAGGTGCCGGCGCCGCGGCTCGACCGCGCCATCGTCGGCAGCGCGCTCGAATTGATGCCGAGCCCGCGTTTGGTTTTTCACGAATGGGATCGTCACGGCACCTGCTCGGGCCTGTCGCCGCGCGCCTATTTCGAGAATGTGCGCAAGGCGCGCGCGGCGGTGAAAATTCCGGCCGACTATGTCGAGCTCGACAAGCCGATCACGGTGACGGCGGACGAGGTGACCGACGCGTTCATCAAGGCGAATCCGGGACTGTCGCGCGCCAATTTCGCGGTCGCCTGCGACAAGAAGCGGCTGACCGAGGTGCGTGTGTGCATGTCGCGCGATTTTTCCTTCCGCGACTGCCCGGAGGTGACCCGGCGCGCCTGCCGGCTCGACAAGATGGCGATGCCGGCGGTGCGCGGCGGCTGATCGTCGCGCGATGGTGCGCGCGCATTGGTGCTTAAACACCGCTTGCGCATTGGCCCGCAAATAAATTTGCGGCGGCGTCGCGGCATATGTTTGCGGCTGCAATGAATTTTGATGCGGGCTGAATTTCAGCGCTTGTCGCGTTTCACGCATCGATCGCGGAGGTTAGGCCCGCGCGCGGACTTTGTGTCTGCGATCGTTTTAATCGACCACTAAGGATCGGCGCCGAGGGTAGAGGGATAACCGTCGCGCCTCGCTTATCGGCGCAAGACTCTCGCAAGGCAAACGCGCAATCTTGCGCGCGGCCATGGCGAGGCGCTTTCGGCTTTCGCCAGGAACGGCCGCGTGTCACGGGAATTTTTGTAGACGGCCGCTGTTCGCGCCAGCGAGCGGGCAACATTTGCCGGCGCGGTTGCAGGAGCGCCATTGCAGGAGTGCCATGGAGATCGGCGATGGATCGTGTCAGGGACTACAGTGCCTTCGCGGTCGGCTTTTGCGGGATCGGCTACCTGCTGCTGTGGCCGTTCTGCTCGCCCGATGCGTCCGGTCAATTGTTCGGAGCCGCCCTTGTCTGCGGTGATCGTGCGGTCGCGCCCCTGCGCTGGCTGTGCGCGTTGCCGCATCCGCTGCATCTGTCGCTGCCTTTGAACCTGCTCGGCCTCGGCTCGGCGTCGGCCGCGCTGGCGCGACTCGTCTGTCGGCTGCTCGTGCGGCTGTGGCCGCGGCCGGCGGCACTGGCAACCGCGACCGGCGCGCTGGCGGGGCCCATGTCCGCCGCCGGCATCGAAGCGGGCCGTCTGCGTCGCCAGCGGCCTTACAGTCCATTGCCTCCGCTACGTCCGGTCAAACCGCGCTCGCATTTCGGTCTGCGCGGCAGTCCGCATTGAGCATCGTTATGTGGCATAAGCCTGTGGCGTAGACCCGTGTACCGGCGCCGATAGCGGCGACGAGCCGGCAGCCCGCGAGACCGACGAACCCGTGAACTACCAGCACGCCTTCCACGCCGGCGGTTTCGCCGATGTCTTCAAGCACGCGGTGCTCTGCCGCATCCTCGAACACCTGCGCGCTAAGCCCGCGGCCTTCCGCGTGCTCGACACCCATGCCGGCGCGGCGCTTTACGACCTGACGAGCGAAGAAGCCCGCCGCGGCAACGAATGGCAGGACGGCATCGGCAAGCTGATGGCGGCGGCGCTGCCGGATGAAGCGAGGGCTTTGCTCGCGCCCTATCTCGACGCCATCCGCGCGCTCAATCCGGGCGGTGCGCTCACGCTCTATCCCGGCTCGCCGGCGCTGGTGCGCGCGGCCTTGCGTGCGCAGGACCGGCTGATCGCCTGCGAGCTCGAGCCGAAGGCCGGTGCCGCGCTCGCCCATCATCTGCGCCGCGACGCCCGCATCAAGACGCTGGCGATCGACGGCTGGACCGCGCTCTCGGCCTATTTGCCGCCGAAGGAGAGGCGCGGCCTGGTGCTGGTCGATCCGCCGTTCGAGCAGGATAACGACTTCGGCCGGCTGGCCGAAGGCTTGGCGCTGGCGCATCGCAAATGGGCGACCGGTATCTTCATGCTCTGGTATC
This sequence comes from Pseudolabrys sp., assembly GCA_035549515.1. Classification (GTDB taxonomy): domain Bacteria; phylum Pseudomonadota; class Alphaproteobacteria; order Rhizobiales; family Xanthobacteraceae; genus Pseudolabrys. Next base: position 11,573 of record DASZQT010000393.1, read on the forward strand.
CGATCAAAGGACGGCCGGAGCCGGACTTGTTGGCGAAACGTCTACGCCGATTTGGCATTGCGAAAATTCTGCGCGCCGAATTGATCGTCTCACCGCTCAGCGACCCAACCCGGCTCAACGGCTCGGGTCTCATCCTGGTCAATCCGCCCTGGACCTTGGAAGCCGAGCTCGGCCAGCTCCTGCCGTTGCTGGCGCGCCTCATGGCCCGGCAGGGCAAGGGCGCTTTCACGCTCGATTGGCTGGTCGGCGAAGCACCCGTCGGCAGCCGCTGATATTGTTGCCTCTTTCCACAGCCGCGCAGTTGGTGTGTAGTTCGTCTCATTGGCAGAGACGTTCCGCCTCCTGTGGGGGCCGGCGGAGTTGACTGAGGCCGTACCCGGCCGACGCTTTCCCCGAATGTGAATGTCCAGCCGAGCCGCCGTGCGTGGGGCCGGCGGCGGAGCAGTGCGGGGAGAGGAGTTTTTCCCGATGGCGCAAAATGGTGTGGTGAAGTTCTTCAATGGGGAACGTGGCTACGGTTTCATCAAGCCGGACGACGGCGGGCGCGATGTGTTCGTTCACATCACGGCGGTCGAACAGGCCGGACTGAAAAGCCTGAATGAAGGGCAGCGGATCAGCTTCGATGTCGAGCCGGACAAGAAGGGCAAAGGCCCCAAGGCGGTGAATCTCGTCATCACCGGCTGAGCGACGTCAGAGCTAACGGGCGTTTCGCCGGTCGCCGGCCTCCGGGGATGGGGCCGGCGAAACGCGACAAAACAGTGCGCGGTGAACAAACGCGCGCGCGCCGCCGGCGCGCGCCGCGATATCGCTGTCGTCAATCCAATAACGCGAAGCCAGTCGCGGCTCATCGACGCGCTCGCTGTAGCCGCAGGAGACCTGTTGCCATGATGATTCTTCGTTCCTCGCCGTCCTCGCCGTTCGTGCGCAAGGTGCGCATCGGCATGAGCGTGCTCGGGCTCGACGATCGCATCGAGGTGCGGCCGGTGGATTTGAACGATCCCGCCGATAGCCTCCGCGCGCAGAATCCGCTCGGCAAGATCCCGGCGCTGATCGAGGAGGACGGCACCGCCTATTACGACTCGCGCGTCATCCTCGACTATCTCGATCATCTCGCCGGCGGCGGCCGCATCGTGCCGCGCGAGCCGAAGGCGCGCTTCGCGGCGCTGCGTTTGCAGGCGTTATGCGACGGCATTCTCGATGCCAGCGTGCTCGTGGT
>DASZQT010000394.1:0-2206 GCA_035549515.1 Pseudolabrys sp.
GGAAATTGCAGCGGTTCGCGTGCGGCCTGTGTGAGCCAGGAGAAGCGCTCCTTGAGCGGGGCGAATTCGGCTTCCAGACTCTCGACCGACAGGTCGCGCAGCTCGTGCGCGGCGGCCAGTTCGGGCCCCGGCTTGGTCGCAAGCGCGATCAGCACAACAATGATCGCCACCACAAGATCGCCGAGCGCGGTCGCGAGCGCCGCCCACAGCGGCCCCCAATGCGGCACGAAGAAGAAATAACCCGCCACGTTCAGCATGGCGAGCGCGAACAACGCGATCAGCCCGGCAAATGCGAACAGCACCGCGCGCCGCAGCAGCGCATTGAGCCGCGTCTCCGCGATCGCGCGTTCGGCGCGCCAGAGCAAACGGACATGACGAAAGACCGGCTGCACCGCGGATGGCCTCGCTATTTGGGCTATTTGGGCAACACCCGTCCGATCAGGAAGCCAAGCGCGAGCGCGCCGAGCACGCTGGTCAGCGGATGGGCGGCCACCCCTTTTTCGGTCTCTTCGGTGAGGTCGCCGATCTCGGTCACCAGCCCGCGCAGTTGGTCGCTCAAGGTTGCGGCACCGGCGTCGAGCACTTCCTTCGCCTTGCCGGCGCTGCTCTTGGCTTCGTCGCGTAGCGCGGCGATCTCGCGCCGCAGCGCTTCGATTTCGGATTGCAGATCGTTGGCCTTCATGAGTGCCATGCCTCTTTTGTTCTTGCTACGCCGGTCGGCCGCGCGTCACGCACGCGGACGGAAGCCACGCATCCCGCCAAAAATGAGCGAGACCAGGAAGAGAACCAGAAAGACGAAGAAGACGATCTTCGCGATGCCGACGGCGGCGCCGGCGATGCCGCCAAAGCCGAGAATGCCTGCAATGAGCGCAACGATCAGTAGCGTTATGACAAGTCCGAGCATGTACGTACTCCCAGTCGTTCAATCCCTGGCAATAGAACGTGCTGCAATCGGAACTGGTTCCATCGCGCGGAGCCGTTGTCCGCGTGGTACGCGAGCGGCGCGGTAGATAACTACCCAGCCGCGCGGCGATACGGGACGCGGGTTAACCCGGCGGAGCGAACCGATACGTGCGTCGGGACGTGAGGTCCGGCACGGTCGCGCGCGGCTATGTGTCGTCGCGGCGCGGTTGACGGCTCGGTCGCGGTTCGGGTTAAGTCTTGCGCACGGTCGCCAGGGGAGACGGACGATGGAATTGCAGGCACTCGGCTATATCGGATTGCGGGCGGGTACCGGCGTCGCCGACTGGGCCGATTACGGCAGCCGCTTCCTCGGCCTCCAGCTCGTCGATCGCAGCGCGAGCAACCTCACGTTTCGGATGGACGACCGCAAGCAGCGGCTGGTGGTGACCGATGAAGACTTCGGCTCGCACGCCTTTTTCGGCTGGGAAGTCGCTGACGCGAGCGCGCTCAATCGGCTGGCGGCGCGGCTCGAGCGCGGCGGCGTTGCGGTCAAACGGCTGAGCGCGGCGGTGGCCGGCCAGCGCCGGGTGAAAGAGGGGATTGCCTTCAGCGATCCGGTCGGCAATCGGCTGGAAGTCTTTTACGGCGCCGAGATCGCCAGCGATCCGTTCCGGCCCGGCCGCAATATTTCCGGCTTCCGCACCGGCCCGCTCGGCATGGGCCATGCCGTGCTGAACGTGGCGGGGCTGGACGCGCTGCTGCCGTTCTACACCGAATTGCTCGGCATGCGCGTGAGCGACTATTTCACCGTGCCTTACCGTGCTTATTTCTTCCATGTGAACGAGCGCCATCACAGCTTCGCGCTGATCGACACCGGCAAGAACAATATCCATCACCTGATGATGGAATTGTGCATGCTCGACGATGTCGGGCAGGGCTACGACCTCGCGCTGCGCGCGCCCGGCCGCATCGCCACCACGCTCGGGCGGCACATCAACGACCAGATGTTTTCGTTTTACGCGCGCACGCCATCGGACTTCTTCTTCGAATACGGCTGGGGCGGCCGCTCGATCGACGTGGCGACCTGGCAGCCGGAAGAGGTCACCTATGGCGCGAGCCTCTGGGGCCATGACCGCGACTGGCTGAGCGCCGAGCAGATCGCGGCGGCCAATGCCAACAAGCTCCGCGCGGCCGCGGACGGCTTGCGCGCGCCGGTGAATGTCATGGAAGGCAATTACACGCTGGCCTCCACCGTCTGCCCGTGGTGGGACAGCATGCGCAAGGCGGGCTGAGGCGCGGCGCG
>DASZQT010000395.1:0-10501 GCA_035549515.1 Pseudolabrys sp.
AGCCCCGCGCGGGGGCTAGTGTGGCCTGCAATTCGTCCCGGTCCAGGCCATATAACTTAATAAACTCAATGCGTTATGTCTCAACCCGGGGCGAGCTCGCCCCGCTCGATTTTGTCGACGTCATGCTTGCCGGGCTCGCCCGCGACGGCGGCCTTTACGTGCCCGAGACCTGGCCTTCGCTCGACCGCGAGGCCATCGCCAGCCTCGCCGGCAAACCCTACGCCGAGGTCGCGCTCGAAGTGATGCGGCCGTTCGTGGCCGGCAGCATCGCCGACGGCGATCTCGCCCGCATGGCGCAAGAGGCCTACGGCACATTCCGCCATCCGGCGACCGCCCCGCTGGTGCAACTCGGCCCCAGCCTGTTCGTGCTCGAGCTCTTCCACGGCCCGACGCTCGCCTTCAAGGACCTGGCGATGCAGCTCGTCGCCCGGCTGATGGATCACGTTCTGCTCAAGCGCTCCGAGCGCACCACCATCGTGGTCGCCACCTCCGGCGACACCGGCGGCGCGGCGGTCGAAGCCTTCCGCGGCCGCGCGCAGGTCGACGTCGTCGTATTGTTTCCGCAAGGCCGCGTCTCCGAGGTGCAGCGGCGCATGATGACGACGCCGACCGACGCCAATGTCCATGCCGTCGCGATCGAAGGCACCTTCGACGACTGTCAGGCGCTGGTGAAGGCGATGTTCAATCATCACGCCTTCCGCGACCGCGTGCGGCTGTCCGGCGTCAATTCGATCAACTGGGCGCGCATCGTGGCGCAGGCGGTCTATTACTTCACGGCGGGCGTGGCGCTCGGCGCGCCCTATCGCAAGGTCGCCTTCACGGTGCCGACCGGCAATTTCGGCGATGTGTTCGCCGGCTATGTCGCCTCCAAGATGGGCCTGCCGATCGACCGGCTCACGGTGGCGACCAATGTCAACGACATCCTCGCGCGCACTTTCTCGACCGGCACCTACGACATCCGCGAGGTGGTGGCGACCACCTCGCCCTCGATGGACATTCAGGTCTCCTCCAATTTCGAGCGGCTGTTGTTCGACGCTTATGATCGCGATGCCCATGCCGTGCGCGCGCTGATGGGCTCGCTCGCGCAGTCGCGCCGCTTCTCGCTGTCGGCGCACGCGCTCAAGACCATGCGCGCGATGTTTTCCGCCGGCCGCGCCGACGAACAGGAAACGGCGGCCACCATCCGCGCCTGGATGCGCGAAGCGGGCTATTGCGCCGATCCGCACACCGCGGTGGCGCTGGCGGTGGCCGAAAAAGAGGCGCGTGACCCCGCGGTACCGATGGCCGTGCTGTCGACCGCGCATCCGGCCAAATTCCCCGACGCGGTGAAAGCGGCCTGCGGAGTGACCCCGGCATTGCCGGATTGGCTGGGCGACTTATATGCCCGGCCTGAGCGCGTCACGGTGCTGCCGGCCGAGCAGGCGGCGGTGGAGCGTTTTGTGCAATCGGCGTCGCGCGCGGCGCGTGAAGGAGCAGTGGCATGAGCGTACAGGTGACCCGTCTCCCCTCGGGCCTTTCGGTGGTGACCGACCGCATGCCGCATCTGGAATCGGCCTCGCTCGGGGTCTGGGTCGGCGCCGGCAGCCGCGACGAGAACCCGGACGAGCACGGCATTTCGCATCTCCTGGAACATATGGCGTTCAAGGGCACCAAGCGGCGCACCGCGCGCCAGATCGCCGAATCGATCGAGGCGGTCGGTGGCGATCTCAATGCGGCCACCAGCGTGGAATCGACCGCCTATTACGCGCGCGTGCTGAAGGCCGACGTGCCGCTGGCGCTCGACGTTTTGTCCGACATTCTGTCGGAGCCGACCTTCGATCCGGAGGAACTGCGGCGCGAGCAGAACGTGATCGTGCAGGAAATCGGCGCCACCGAAGACGCGCCCGACGATCTGGTGTTCGACCGCTTGCAGGAGACCGCTTTCCCGCTGCAGCCGGTCGGCCGCTCGATTCTCGGCACGCCGCAGACCGTGCGCTCGTTCAATGCCGCACGCCTGCGCGCCTATCTCGCGCGCAATTACCGCGCGCCCGACATGCTGGTGGCGGCCGCCGGCGCGGTCGAGCATGACGCGATCGTCGCCGAAGTGGAGAAGCGCTTCGCCAGCTTCAACGGCCCGGCCGGGCCGGAGCCGCAGCAGGCCAGTTTCAGCGGCGGCACCCGCGTTGAGAATCGCGATCTCGAGCAGGTGCATATCGCGATGGCGCTGCAAGGCGTGCCGGTGCGCGACGAGCAGCTCTACAGCTTGCAGGTGTTCACCAGCGTGCTGGGCGGCGGCATGTCCTCGCGCCTGTTCCAGGAAGTGCGCGAGATCCGCGGCCTCTGTTACGCGATCCAGGCCTTCCACATGCCCTATAGCGACACCGGCCTGTTCGGCCTTTACGCCGGCACCGACGAAACCGATGCGCCCGAACTGATGCGCGTGGTGATCGACGAGATCGCCAATGCGACCGAGACCGTCAGCGAGGTCGAGATCAACCGCGCCAAGGCGCAGATGAAGGCCGGCCTCTTGATGGCGCTGGAAAGCTCGGAAGCGCGCGTCGGCCAGATCGCGCGCCAGATGCTGGCATTCGGGCGGCCGGTACCGCTGGAGGAGATCGTGGCCAGGGTCGATGCGGTCACGGTCGAAAGCGCGCGTGCCGCCGGGCGGGAGCTGATCGCCCGTGGCCGGCCGGCGATTGCCGCGCTCGGCCCCGGCTCCGGGCTTGAAAGGACCGCGGCAATCGCGGAAAGTCTGGCGCGGCGGGCCGCCTGAACAGCCGGGGGCTCGCGGACTCCGCCCATGGCGTTTTTCCGCTCAGTCAGTTTCAGCGAAATCCTGCCGGCGCTCACCGGGGCCGGCGTCACGCTGCGCATGCCGGTCAGTTCCGACTATGCCGAATGGGCGTCCCTGCGCGAGCAGAGCCGCGCCTTCCTGACGCCCTGGGAACCGGTGTGGCCGCCCGACGATCTTACGCGCAGCGCGTTCCGGCGCAGGCTCAAGCGCTATGTCGAGGACCAGCGCAACGACCAGGCCTACGCCTTCCTGATCTTCCGTTCCGGCGACAACGCCCTGGTTGGCGGTCTGACCCTGGCGAACATCCGCCGCGGCGTCGCCCAAGCCGGCTCCATCGGCTACTGGGTCGGCCAGCCCTTCGCGCACAAGGGCTATATGACCGCGGCGGTGCGCACCTTGGTTCCGTTCTGCTTCGGGGCACTGCGGCTGCACCGGCTGGAGGCGGCATGTATCCCGACCAATGACGCCTCCATTGGCCTGTTGGAAAAGACCGGCTTCAAGCGCGAGGGCTATGCCCGCGGCTATCTCTGCATCAACGGGGCCTGGCAGGATCACCTGCTCTATGCCCGGCTGCGCGAGGACCCGAATTAACCACGTTTCCGGGTTCCCGGCCTTGGAGCCTGGATGGGCGGATCGCCTTGGGCTTGCCACGCTCGGCTTGCTATAAATTCCGCCGAGCGAAACGAGATGCGAAACGGGGAACCGGACGGGACAATGCGTGGGGACAGGATCAGCCGATCGGCCGCCGGCTTAAGCATGGCGGCGCTGTTGGGCTTGGCGCTGGCGGGCTGCGGCAGCGCCGGCATCAGCAATCCATTGAGCGGCTCGGCGCTCGACCTGTTCAGCACCTCGTCGAAAGCCACCACCACCACCGGCTCGACCGGCGCGGCGCCGACCGACACGGATGTCGAGTGTCCGGACGTCGAGGTGCGCACGGGCGCGGCGACGCTCATAATCGGAAAGAACCCGAAAGAGGCCGAGCCCACGCCGCTCGACGTGCGCTATCAGGGCACGATCATCCGCACCGCGCGGGAATGCCATGTGGCCGCCGGCATGATGACGATCAAGGTCGGCATCGAAGGCCGCATTATCACCGGCCCCGCCGGCGCGCCCGGCAATGTCGATGTGCCGCTGCGTATCGCGGTCGTGCAGGAAGGGGTCAATCCGACGACCATCGTGTCCAAGTTCGGCCGCGAGACCGTCACCGTGAACAACGCGATCGATCGCGTCACCTTCACGCATATCGATCCGGACATTACGTTCCCGCTGCCGCAGCCCTTGGCGAACATCGACGCCTATACGGTCTATGTCGGCTTCGATCCGCTCGGCGGGCAGCCCGAGAAGAAGAAAGCGCCGGTCAAGCACAAGCGCGCGGTCAAGCCGAAGCCGACCGCGCAGGCGCGGTGAGCTGGCTGGAACGCAGTCAAATTGATGGGCCAATCGTTTGCGCTCATTGCCGGGCTTGACCTGGCAATCCAAGAGGCATGGCCACAAAACGAAGCCTTTCACATTTAGGGCGCGCTTCGTTGCGCCTCATCATGGATGCGCGGGTCAAGCCCGCGCATGACTAGCGGAGGACGCGTGGCGCGAAAGAGACGAGCGCGGCTCGCTCTCTCACCACCCGCGCAGATCGATCACCGCGCCCTTGAGCGCGCGCATGTCGGTGATGACGCGCTGCGCGCCGGCGGCGCGGAGCTGGCCTTCGAGCGGACTGCGCGCGTGGCTGCCGCCGGCAAAGCCGATGGCCCGCATGCCGGCCGCCACCGCGGCGGTGACGCCGACGATCGAATCCTCCACCACCAGGCAGTCGCTCGGATTGACGCCCATGACGCGGGCGACATGCAGGAAAATGTCCGGTGCCGGTTTGCCGTTCTTCACGTCGTTGGCGGAAAACAAGTACGGATCGAAAAAGCGCAACAGATCGGTGCTTTCCAGGCTGAGCCGCACGCGGTCGAGCGTGGAGGATGAGGCCACGCATTTCGGCCCGCGCAGCCAGGACAGCGCGTGCGCGGCATGCGCGCTGGCGCGCAGCTCGCCGCGCAGGCGGTGCAGGGTCTCGCGTGCGACGGTGGCGGCGAAATCGGCCGGCAGCTTGCGGCCGGCGGCGGTTTCGACCTCGGCGAACATGTCGACCGCCCGCCGGCCGGTAAAAAAGCGCGCGACAATCTCGGGCGTCAACGGGAAGCCGGCGCGCATGAACGCGTTGGATACGATCGACGTCGCTAACGGCTCACTGTCCACCAGGACGCCGTTGCAATCGAAGATGACCACGGGGTCCCCCAGTGCCGAGGGCCGGTTCGTCCGGCCGGATCACGCACATGCCACGCGGATGAATCACCGCGCAAAATATAGGCCGCACGTGGAGGTAGTAAAAGACCAGCCGACGGGGAGCGCTGGCAAAATGATGGGGAAAAGGGGTGGCCCGCGACCATTTGGCTTGACCGGGAGGCCCGCTTTCCCGAGCTCGGTCCGGCCGCGCTCCCCGACAACAAAAAACCGGCGCTGACGGCGCCGGTTTTTGAGGAAACCGCGTGAAATGCGGCTCAGTGCAGCTTTTTGCTGACGTCCGCGATGCCTTTGGCGATCAGCGTATTGGCGAGCTCGCCCTTGGCTTGCTGGCCCAGGATGAGCTCGGCGGCGGCGACGGCGGCGTCGGCGGCGGCACTGCGCACATCCGCGGCCGCCTGCGCCTCGGCCTGGGCGATCTTGGTCTCGGCCATCTTGGTGCGGCGGGCGACGAACTCCTCGATCCGCGATTTGGCTTCGACCGCAAGCCGCTCGGCTTCCGCCTTGGCGCCGGCGACGATCTCCTGCGCCTCGCCTTCGGCCTGCTGCCGCTTGCGCTCATACTCGGCGAGCAGCGCGGCGGCTTCAGTCTTGAGCTTCTGCGCCTCATCGAGCTCGGCCTTGATGCGGGCCCCGCGGTCGTCGAGCGCCTTGGCTATGAGCCGGTGCACACCGACATAGCCGAGCAGGCCCAAGAACACGAGGAAGGCCAGCGTGACCCAGATTTCTGCGTCTTCGAGCACGGGTGACCCTCTCTAGCCCTTGAGCACGCCGGCGACCGCGTCGGCGACCGCCTGCTCGTTCGGCGACGAGCCGGTGAGCTGCTCGACGATGGCGCGGGTGGCGTCGTGCGCGATGCCGCGGACATTGCCCATGGCCGCCTGCTTGGTGGCGGCGATGGTCTTTTCCGCGTCCTGGAGCTTGCCGTTGAGCTCGTCCTCGAGCGTCTTGCGGCGGGCTTCCGCCTCGGCCGCCTGGCGCTCGCGCGTCTCGTTGGCGATGACCTGCGCATTGGCGCGGGCATCGGCCAGCGCCTTCTCGTAGGCCGCCACCGCGTCGTCCGACCGCCCCTTCAGCCGTCCGGCCTCGGCGATGTCGTCCGCGACGCGCTTCTGACGGCCTTCGATGATGGCGCCGACGCGCGGCAGCGCCAGCTTCGACATCAGGACGTAGAGCAGGACGAAGGCGATCGCGAGCCACACGAGCTGCGAGGCGAAGGTCTGCGACTGGAACGGCGGAAAGCCGCCGTCATGTTCGCCCTTCGGCACGTGCTCGGTGCTGGTCGTGTGTGTCGTCTCGGCCATCGTCGGCTCCGATAGGTTCGAACCCGACTTAGAGCGCGAACAGCAGCAGCAGCGCGATCAGCAGCGAGAAGATGCCGAGCGCTTCGGTGATGGCGAAGCCGAAGATCAGGTTGCCGAACTGGCCCTGAGCGGCCGACGGATTGCGGATGGCCGCGGCGAGGTAGTTGCCGAAGATGATGCCGACGCCGACGCCGGCGCCGCCCATGCCGATCGCCGCGATGCCCGCGCCGATGTATTTCGCTGCCACTGGATCCATAACAAAGCTCCTTCTGGTTCTTACATTTTCCGGTCGGGCCGTCAGTGGCCCGGGTGAATCGCATCGTTGAGATAGATGCAAGTGAGGATCGCGAAGACATAGGCCTGCAGGAACGCGACCAGCGTCTCCAGCGCGTAAAGAATGACGATCATGCCGAACGGCAGGATGCTGCCGAGCCAGCCCACGGCGCCGAGGCCGGTGCCGAGCAGGATGATGAAGCCGGCGAACACCTGCAGCGTGATGTGACCCGCCAGCATGTTGGCGAACAGACGCACGGAGTGCGAAATCGGGCGCGAAATGAAGGACAGGATCTCGATCCCGACGATCAGCGGCAGGATGTAGATCGGCACGCCCTTCGGCACGAACAGGTTGAAGAAGTGCAGGCCGTGCCGGATCAGCCCGTAGATGAGCACGAGCAGGAAGACCATGATCGCCAGCGCGGCGGTGACAATGAGATGGCTGGTGACCGTGAAGGAGTAGGGGATCAACCCGAGCATGTTCAGCGTGAGCACGAACATGAACAGCGAGAACACGAAGGGGAAGAAGCGCATGCCCTCGGAGCCGGCGGTCGAGCGGATGGTCGCGGCGACGAACTCGTAGGATATCTCCGCCGCCGATTGCAGGCGGGAGGGCACCAGGCTGCGGCTCGCGGTGGCGATGAGCAGGAACGCCGTCAGCCCGAAGACCGCGATGAACATCATCAGCGAGGAATTGGTGAACACGATCTCTGAATGGCCGATCTTGGCGACCGGGAAGAGATCGACGATGCGGAATTGATGGATTGGATCGGCGGCCATGTGCTGCGTCGTTCGCTCAGTCGTTCAATTGCCTGTCGCGGACGACCCCTGCCGCCCGCATCACGTTGAGTACGCCGGCCGCAAAGCCGAGCAACAAGAACACGATCATCCCCCACGGCGAGATGCCGAGCCAGCGGTCCAGCAGCCAGCCGATGCCGGCCCCCACCAGCACGCCTGCGACCAGTTCGGTCGACAGCCGGAAGCCGCGGGCGAAAGCCGAACTATCGGCAGCCAAACGAGGACCTGGATCGCTTTCGGAATGCCGGCTCGCTTCTTTGAGCCGATCGCCGAGACGCTGGAGCCTCGTGGAGAGGGCGGCTTCGTCGTCCGGCGGTTCTTTGCGTTTGTCCTTGCCGCGCGTGCCGTCAGCCATGCTTTCGACCCGCGTGGTTTAAGGCCTAACTCTTGTCCCGCCGCCCTAAAAGCCGCGCGGACCATACTGATCGCGATATGTGAAGTCAAGGAACGGTGAACGTCCTGTAAGTATCTGATAATATGGCTTAAAGCCGGAATTTTTTGACGGGCCCGTGCGCTTTGCGTGCGGTGCGGTAAGGCAAACGGCAAGTAAAGGGGGTGCGCCGGTTCAGCCGGTCATGCATGCGTGCTAATCTTGCCGAACCCGGCGCCGGATACGGGAGTTTACTGATCCATGCGGAGCTCGCGATTCACCCTCGCTTTTGCCCTCGTTTGCGCCGCGGCAGCTACGGCCTCGTGCGCGTTCGCCGCGCCGCGCATTCTCGAGGTTCAGGAGCAGGCGCAAAAGCCGGCGGAACAGCCGGGCCAAAATAAGCCGCAAGATAAGGCGCAAGAAAAGGCGCAAGATAAGCCGCAAGATAACGCGCCCGACCCGGCCGGCGGGCCGACGTCGGCGACGGCCCCGCAAGCCGCGCCCGTTCAGCCGCAGGCGCAGGCACCTGCCCCTATTCCGTCCCCGCCGGCCGAACCGCCCGAGAAGCACGCGGCCGAGCCTGTTCCCGCAACGGCCGCCAGCCCGCCGGCTCCGCTTCAGCCGCCGTCCGCGCCCGACCGGCCGGCCGCCGCGCCGGCCCGCTTCAGTTTCCAGCGCATCGATGGCGGCGTTCTGCGCCTCGACAGCACGAGCGGGCAGGTTGCCGTCTGCAAGTCGCATGATGCCGGCTGGGCCTGCGAGGCGGTTCCGGAAGAACGCGCCGCGCTCGAGAAGGAAATCTCCCGTTTGCAGGGCGAGGTGGCCGGCCTGAAAGACAATGTCGCGAGCCTGCAACAGGAAATCGCGAAACTGCGCGAACCGCCGCCTCCGCCGCCCCCGCCGCGGCCGCCGGCCGACTTGGCGCCGCACGGCAACGACCATGGCGGCCTGAAAATGCCGAGCGACGAGGACATGGCCCGCGCACGCGCGGCGATCGTCGACGCCTGGGAGCGGCTGTTGGACATGATCGGCAGGCTGCAGCGCGAGATGACACGCAAGACCGCGCCGCCCGACCGCACCACGCTCTGAGGCCCGCGAAAAGCCGACCACGCCCCCATGCCTGGCCAGTTGTCACGGATCACCGAGACGAGCCCGCAACTGATCGCGAGCGCGAGCCTGCGCGTCGACACCCTCGGCGCGGGCTTCACCGACATCACCGCCGAGGCGCGCGATTTTCTCGCGCGGGCGGGCGCGGGCGATGGCGTGCTGCTGGTTTTCCTGCGCCACACCTCAGCCTCGCTCTGCATCCAGGAGAATGCCGATCCCGACGTGCAGGTTGACCTCGTGAGCGCGCTCGACCGGCTCGCGCCCGAGCAGGCACCCTGGATTCATGACGTGGAAGGGCCGGACGATATGCCGGCGCATGTGAAGTCGATGCTCAACGGCGTGTCGCTGCACGTGCCGGTCACGCGTGGCGCGCTGACGCTCGGCACCTGGCAGGGCATCTATCTGGCGGAGCACCGGCACCGCCCGCACAGCCGCGAAGTGCTGCTGCAATTTATCGGGAGCCGACGCTAGAGGGTTTTGCATTTGGGTGGAATCGCCCAACCGACCGTTCATTCCCGCGACAGCGGGAATCCAGTTGGGCCGCGCCGCGCTGGGTCCACGCTTCCGCGGGGACGAGCGGAAGTTGGGCCGACCTCTTCGCAATTCGCTTCAGCGGCCCCGCCTTGTCGCTTAGCGCTTTGTTTTACCAGGATTTTTGGCATATCCGGACGCGGCGACCCCGCTGTCGGCGCAATCCTGTCGCGCCCCTGGCCCGCGTCTTGACTACGTAATCCGGGGTATTCGAACTCGGTGCGCGGTGTTATTCGATAGTATAAGTGAGTTGTGGCGGCAGGCCGTGCGCCGCCGACCGGACAGAGGGCCTGGCCTTTGAGCGACGTGGTGCAGTACCGGCTGGTGATCGCCGACGATCATCCTCTGTTTCGCGGCGCGCTACGCGAAGCAGTGTCGGGTTTGCTGGAGCGCGTGGACATTGCCGAGGCCGGCACCTTCGACCAGCTCGCGGAGCTTTTAGAGCGCGGCAGCGATGTCGATCTGGTGCTGTTCGACCTGACCATGCCGGGCACGCGCGGCTTCTCCGGCCTCATGTATATGCGCGCGCAATATCCGAGCGTGCCGGTCGTCGTGGTTTCGGCCAGCGACGATCCCGCCACCATCCGCCGCTGCATGGAATTCGGCGCCTCCGGTTTCATCCCCAAGACGCTCGGCATCGAGGCCATGCGCGCGGCCATTTCGCGCGTGCTCGGCGGCGGCGTGTGGACGCCGCCCGATGTCGATCTCTCCACCGGTTCGGATGTCGAGACGGCCGAACTGATGGCGCGCATGGCGACGCTGACGCCGCAGCAGGTGCGCGTGCTGATGATGCTGTCGGAAGGGCTGCTCAACAAGCAGATCGCGTATCAGCTCGGCGTCTCGGAGGCGACCGTGAAAGCGCATGTCTCCGCGATCCTGCAGAAGCTCGGCGTCGAAAGCCGCACGCAGGCCGTGATCGCCGCCGCCAAGATCGAAGCCGGCCAGTGGCCGCAGGGTGTCGGCGCGGAGGGGTAGCTTCTTATCCCTCCCCTGAAAGGGGAGGGTCCGGCGCGTAGCGCCGGGGGTGGGGTCGCTTCAATGAGACGGCGGGTTTCCCCC
>DASZQT010000396.1:0-5150 GCA_035549515.1 Pseudolabrys sp.
GAGCTTCATCATCACCGCTTCCGACATGATGAGGCCCTTGGTGAGCTGGAGGTTGTCGGCCATCTTCTTCTCGTTGACCTGAAGACCCTCGAGCACGAAGCGCGTCTGCGCCAGCGCGCCGGCCGAGAGCATGAAGATCTCCGGCAGCACGATCCACTCGATCTCCCACGGGCCGGTGGCGCGCTCGTGGTCCTCCACCATGGCCTCCATCAGCGCCGCGGCGTGCTGCTTCACGATCGCCGTCTGCGCGGTGATGTAGACCGACGAGATCGGATTGCGCTTCTGCGGCATGGTCGACGACGAGCCGCGGCCCTGGTGGAACGGCTCGTAGACCTCCTCCACCTCCGTCTGCATCAACAGTTTCACGTCGAAGGCGATCTTGCCGCAGGAGCCGGTGACGAGGCCGAGGAAGCAGCCGACCTCTGCGATGCAGTCGCGCACCGTGTGCCAGGAGATTGCCGGCTGGCCGAGGTTCAATTCCTTCATCAGCTCGACCTGGCACTTCAGGCCGTCCTTGCCGAGCGAGGACAGGGTGCCGGCGGCGCCGCCGAACTCGCCGACCAGCACGCGCTCCTTCAGTTGCTTGAGGCGCTCGCGATGCCGCTCGAAGCCGGCAAGGATGGTCGCCATCTTGTAGCCGAAGGTGATCGGCACCGCCTGCTGCAGGTTGGAGCGGCCGGCCATCGGCGTGTCGCGATAGCGCTTGGCGAGCGCGCCGAGCGCGTCGCAGATGGCTTCGATCTCGCTTCCGACAATGTCGAGCGACTCGCGGATCTGCATCACGGTGGCGGTGTCGGTGATGTCCTGCGTGGTGGCGCCCCAGTGGCTCCACTCGCCGAGCTTGTCCTTGCACAGCTTCACGAGCTGCTGCACCACCGGCAGCACCGGATAGCCGATGCGCTCGGTCGCCTCCTTCAGCTTCGCCATGTCGATCTTATCGGCCGAGCAGTGCCGGACGATCTCGTCGGCGGCTTCCTGCGGGATGATCTTCAGCCGGGCCTGCGCACGCGCCAGCGCCGCCTCGAAATCGAGATATTTCTGCACGCGGTTCTCGTCCGACCACACCTGGCGCATGGCCGGGGTGGTGAAGATGTCGCGGAACACGGCGGAATCGAGGATGGTCGAAGGCATTCGGATCTCCTCCTGGGCAAGGCGCCCGCGTAAAAACGTCGCGGGTCGGCGGCGATGCCGGCCCGCATACAGCAAGATCGCCCGTTAGGCGAGAGCGATGCTGCGGCCGTCCGAACTTCGCCCGTCTTTGGTGTCGTCGTCGGACGCTTCGAATGAAAGCAGTAGCTTGCGTAAGAGGAGGGCGAGTTGGGCCTGCTCGCTCGCGGTCAAGCGGCTCGAAATCTCGCCGGCGCGGTGGGCGTGCTCGGTCATCGCTTTGTCGGCGAGCGCCCGACCACTTCTGGTCAGCGCGATGCGGGTTGCGCGGCCGTCCTTTGGGTCGGGGCGCCGCACCGCGAGCTCGCGCTTCTCTGCGCGATCGATGCGGTTGGTGGTCGCGCCGGACGACAGCATGCACGCTTCATAAAGGTCCGTCGGACGGAGGCCGTTCTTGTCGCCCGAGCGATTGAGCGAGGCGACGAGATCGAACATTTCCCAAGTCAGGCCGAAGGGCGCGAGCCAGCGGTCCATGTTTTCGCGCAAGTGCGCCGACAACCGCAGGATGCGGCCGACCGTCGCGAGATAGCCGAAATCGAGGTCGGGCCTGCGTGCTCTCCACTCGGTCATGAAGCGGTCGATGGTGTCCTGCGCCGTCTTTCTGGGCATTGTACGCTTCCTAATTCATCTTGACATGAAGATAAATCGTCATCAGGCTTGCGGGCAATCGAATGTTCTTGCTTTCGTGACGATCCGTGCCGGCTTCAACCACAGTCTTTAACGGAGCATCCCATGTCCAGCATAAATCGCAGACGCTTGATGCAAGCGGCGGCGGCCACCGGCGCCGCCGTTGCGCTCGGCGGCCGACGCGTCGTCGCGCAGGAACCGAAAACGAAAATCCGCATCGGCCTTGTGCCGCTGATTTCATCGGGCCCGATCTTCGTCGCCAAGGAAATGGGTTTCTTCGAGAAGGTGAACCTCGACGTCGAGCTCGTTTATTTCAAGGACGGCGTGTTAGCAATTCCGGCCCTGGTGGCCGGTGAGCTCGACGTTACCGTCTCGACACTGAGCGCCGGACTTTTCAACGCGGTCGCCAAAGGCGCGCCCTACAAGCTCATTCTTGATCGCGGTTCGGAAAAGCCGGGCTCCGGTTCGATGGCGATCGCGGCCAGCAATGACATGGTGGCGGCCGGCGTCACCGGCGCCGACAAATTCGCGATGCTCAAAGGCAAGCGGTTCGCGCTGCAGGCGCCCGGCGGCATCGATCAATATCTGCTCGGCCGTGGCGTGCAGAAGGCCGGTCTCGATCCGCGCACGGACGTCACCTGGAATACCGGTCTCGGCTATCCGGATATCGTCAAGGCAATGGGTGCGGGCCAGGTCGATTGCGCCAATATTCCGTTGCCGCTCGGCTACCTGGTCGAGAAAAACAAGTTCGGCAAGCTCATTTGCGCCGGATACGATATCGAGCCGAACGCGCAGCTTGGTTGCTGGGCCATGTCGTCGAAATATCTCGCTGCCAACAAGTCGGCGGCGGTGCGTTTCGCGATGGTGCATACTTATGCCGGACGGCTCTATAACAAGGCCGCGGCGAGCAAGGACCCGGCAATCATCAAGATCATCTCGGAGGCCACCAAGGTGCCGCCGGCGCTGATCGAAGCCGCCGCGCCGCGCTGGACGTGGTTCAACGAAGACGGCATGCCCAATGTCGACTCCTGCATGGCGCAGGGCAAGTTTTGGACCGAGACCATGAAGCTCGTCGGCGGTTCGGTGACCAAGGAACAGTTGTTCGACCTGTCGCCGGCGATCGAGGCCAACGCGCAGCTTAGCAAATCCAACCCGTTCGCCTGACGGTCTCGCGATGACAGGCCCCGCGATCGCGGTCGACATCGACAATGTCGGACTGACGTTTGGTCTTCAGTCCGACGCGCCGACGGTGGCGTTGCAGAACGTCACCTGCCGTTTCGATCCCGGCAAGGTCACAGCATTGATTGGGCCGAGCGGCTGCGGCAAGAGCACGCTGCTGCAGATCGCGCGCGGATTCTTGACTCCCACGCAAGGCAAGCTGCGTTTCGTCGAAGTCGCGTCGGGTCGCGAAAGCGGACGCCCGGCCATGGCGACAGTGTGGCAGGCGTTCAATCTGTTTCCGTGGCTGACGGTTTTGGAAAACGTTGCCTTCGGCCTCGACCTCGCCGGCGTGCCGCGCGCCGAGCGCGAAGCACGGGCACGCAAGGCCATCGCCGCAGTCGATCTCAATGGATTCGAGCACCGCTTCCCGCGTCAACTGTCCGGCGGCATGCGCCAGCGCGTCGGCATTGCCCGCGCGCTGGTGATGGAGCCGGATATGCTGCTGCTGGACGAACCGTTCGGCGCGCTCGACGCGCAAACCCGTCTTGTCCTTCAAGAGCAGCTCGCCCGGCTGGTCGAGACGGCCGGCACCACGGCGATTCTCGTCACCCATTCGATCGAAGAGGCGATACTGCTCGCCGACAAGATCATCGTAATGACGGCGCGACCGGGCCGGGTCTGCGACCAGATCGACGTCACGCTGCCGCGCCCGCGCAGCATGGCCACCACGCACGATCCGGCTTATGCCGAAATGTTCGAGCGTATCTACCGCATGCTGCGCGACGAGGTCATGCGCGCCATGGAGATCGAAAGTCAGGGGGCATGACAATGGCGGCGGAAACCGGGAAGCCCGCCATTGCGGTCGAAGCGATGTCCACGTCCCGGCCACGCTGGGTCTGGTATGACGACGAGCGCGTTCTCGGCTGGGGTTCGGTCGCGCTGGTCATCGTCATTTGGGAAGCCTTCGCGCGCATTTCCGGCGTCTCGGCGCTTTACCTGCCGAAGCCGAGCGGCATCGTCGTTGCGCTCCTCGATATGTTCAAGAATGGCGATCTTGCCATCGACCTGTTCTGGACGCTGTATCGCATTTTCGCCGGGTTCTTTTTTGCGGTGGTGATTGGCGTCGCGCTCGGCATCTGGATCGCTGTATCGAAACGCGTGCGGGCGATCGCCGATATGTACATCGCAATGTTGTATCCGCTGCCCAAGGTCACGCTCATTCCGCTGCTCATCATCTGGCTCGGTACCGGCGGCCCCTTCATGCTGACCATCAGCTTTCTTGGCGCGATTTTCCCGATCGTTATCAACACCGTGCTTGGGGTGCGCCAATGCGATCAGGGCCTTGTGCTGGCGGCCCGCGACCTTGGCGCCACGCCGCAACAGATTGTCCGGCGCGTCCTGCTGCCGAGCGCGATCCCCTCGATCTTTGCCGGCATCAGGCTGGGCCTCGGCGTTTCCATCATTCTGGTGGTCGCCGCCGAGATGGTGGTCGGCAAGCTCGGCCTCGGCGCGCGGCTTTATCTGTCGGGGCAAATTCTCGAAACCGAGCAGGTCTTCGCCGTGCTGATCGTGCTCGCGGTGCTGGGCATCGTCGTTACCAAGGCGCAGGACTTCATCGACGTGAAGCTCGGACGCTGGCGCCTAAACTGAATCAAGGTCGATCACACAACAGAGCCGGAGTAGCTTCATGACCGCTGCGAAACTGTCGAATGCCCCGACCGTCGAGGAAATCCAGCCAAACCCGGCGCGCGCCAAGGACATGCCCTACGCACCGGCGGTGCGTATCGTCGGCGCCTGCGACCTGATGTTCGTTTCCGGCGTGACGCCGTCGCCGCTGTATCACTTTCACCCGCATGTCGACGAAGAGCATCAGCATCCGAACGGCATTGCCGAGCAGGTTCAACGGGCGATGACCGCGGCCAAGGAGGTGCTCGACAGCGTCGGCGCCCAGTGGACCGACGTCGTCAAGATCACCAAATACCTCACCGACATGCGCGACATGGACGGCATGAGCAAAGCGATGGCGCCCTATTTCGGCGACTGGAAACCGGCATCGACGACGGTGTGCATCAATCAGTTGTCGTCGCCCGGCGCGCGCGTCGAACTGGACATGATCGTGGCGTTGCCGAGGAAGGCGACTTGATGTCTCCGTCCGCCTCATCCTGAGGAGGCGCCGGGGGCGTCGTCTCGAAGGA
>DASZQT010000397.1:0-3194 GCA_035549515.1 Pseudolabrys sp.
CATCAAATGGGCGGTGCTGATCGTCACGCTCGGCATCTACTATCTGCTGCCCTTCGTGCGCTGGGATCGCGGCCCGTTCGCGCCCAACCAGGCGGTGCTGGTCGACTTCCCCAACCGCCGCTTCTATTTCTTCTTCATCGAGATCTGGCCGCAGGAAATCTATTACCTGACCGGTCTCTTGATCCTGGCGGCGATAGGCCTGTTCCTGATGAACGCCATCGCCGGCCGTATCTGGTGCGGCTATCTCTGCCCGCAGACGGTGTGGACCGATCTGTTCTTCATGATCGAGCGCTTCTTCGAGGGGGACCGCCGCGATCATATGCGGCGTGACGCCCAGAAGTGGACGCTCGACACCTATGCCCGCAAGGCGGCCAAGCATTTCACCTGGCTGATGGTGGCCTGGTGGACCGGTGGCGCCTGGGTGCTCTATTTCGCCGACGCGCCGACTTTGGTGAAGGAGCTCGCGACTTTCCAGGCGCCGTTTGTGGCCTATGCCTGGATCGGCATCCTCACCTTCACGACCTACACGCTCGCCGGCCATATGCGCGAGCAGGTCTGCCTTTATATGTGCCCGTGGCCGCGCATCCAGGCCGCGCTCACGGATGAATATGCGCTCAACGTCACCTATCGCTACGATCGCGGCGAGCCACGCTGCTCGGTCAAAAAGGCCGAGCAGTTGCGCGCGCGCGGCGAGCCCGCCGGCGATTGCGTCGATTGTCTGCAATGCGTGCATGTCTGCCCGACCGGCGTCGACATCCGCGACGGCGCCAATCTCGGGTGCATTCAGTGCGGCCTTTGCATCGACGCCTGCGACACGGTGATGGCCAAGCTCGGCCGCCCGACGCGGTTGATCGCCTACGACACCGACCTCAACATCAAGCTGCGGCAGGAGGGCAAACAACCCTTCTACAAGCTCATCCGCATGCGCACGCTGCTCTATGCAGCGATCATCGCGATCGCCGGCGGCATCATGATCTTCACGCTGGCCACGCGCGAGACCGAGGGCATCAGCGTCATCCACGACCGCAACCCGATGTATGTGCGGCTCTCGGACGGTGCGCTGCGCAACGGCTACACCATCCGTATCGTCAACAAGCGGCTCAAGAAACGCGAATTTATCGTCGGCATCGATGGGTTGCCGGCGAGCCTGATCGATTTCGTCGGCATGCCGCCGCGTGCCGACGGACGGCAGTTGGTCGAGGTCGGTCCTGACCAGACCCGCGAAGTGCGCGTGACCGTGACTGACTACAGCGCCAAGGCGCCGGCGACCTCGACGCCGGTGGTGTTCAAGCTGATCGATGTCGAGACCGGCGAGACCGCCGAAATGCGCGATCACTTCTTCGGGCCGTGACACGGAGGACGAAACCATGAACCTGTTCCGTCGCAAAAAGTCGGGCGAACTGACCGGATGGATGGTGCTGCTCTGGCTGGTCGGCTTCTTCGGCGTGGTGTTCGTTGTCAACGGCATCATGGCGAAGGCCGCGATTTCGACCTTCGGTGGCGTCGAGACGCAGAGCTCGTACAAGGCTGGACAGATGTTCGAGCAGGAAGTGGCCAAGGCCGAGCGGCAGGACGCGCAGCACTGGCAGATTGACGGCAAGCTCGCGCGCGACCGCGCCGGCGAGGCCGTGCTCGACATTGTCGCGCACGACGAGAAAGGCGCGCCGCTCACCGGACTGAAGGCCGTGGCGCGGCTGGCGCACCCGGCCGACGAGCGGCTCGACCGCGTGTTTGAACTGGCGCGCATCGGCAGCGGCGAGTTTCACGGCCAGATCGACGCCAAGCCTGGCCAATGGGAACTGCTGATCGACCTTTATCGCGGCGAGCATCGTGTATTCCGCTCGCGCAATCGCGTGACGCTGAATTAGGTCGATGGCCGACACGCTCGACCTTTCCCTCTATGCCAAGCCGGGTGCCGACGGCACCTGCGGCATGGAATTGGCGGTCGAGGGCGTGTCCTGCGGCGCTTGCATCAACCGCATCGAAAGCGCGGTGAAGCAACTGCCTGGGGTCACCGAGGCGCGGCTCAACTTCACCAACCGCCGCCTGCACGTGGCCTGGACCGACGGTCAACTCGAGCCGGCGGAGATTGTCCGCACGCTGGAAGCCAACGGCTATCACGGCCACCCCTTCGTGCCGTTGCGCGCCGAGCAGGAAGAGGCGGCCGAGCAGCGCCGGCTCACCCGCTGCATGGCCGTGGCGGGCTTTGCCGCGATGAACATCATGCTGATGTCGGTGTCGGTATGGTCGGGTAATGTCACCGACATCACGCCGGAGACGCGCGATTTCTTCCACTGGGCTTCGGCCCTGATCGCGCTGCCGGCGGCGGCCTATGCCGGGCGGCCGTTCTTCGGCAGCGCCTGGCGCGCGCTGAAGTCCGGCCATCTCAACATGGACGTGCCGATCTCGCTCGGCGTCATCCTGGCGCTGGCGATGTCCGTGGTCGAAACGGCCCACCACGCGCGCGAAGCCTATTTCGATTCCGCCATCATGCTGCTGTTCTTCCTGCTGGTCGGCCGCACGCTCGACCATGCGATGCGGCGCAAGACGCGCGCGGTGGCGGGCAACCTGGCGGCGCTGCGCGCCGACACGGCGCATCGTTTTGCGGGCGATGAAGTGGTGAGCGTGCCGGTCGCGGCGGTGAAGGCGGGCGACCGCCTGCTGGTGCGGCCGGGCGAGCGCGTGCCGGCCGACGGCGTGGTGCAATCCGGCCGTTCGGAGATCGACGAGAGTCTCATCACCGGCGAGACCGCGCGCCGCAAATTGGAAGCGGGGGCCGCCGTCTACGCTGGCAGCATGAATTATTCCGGCACGCTCACTTTGAAAGCAACTGCCGCAGGCGGCAGTGCCGTGATCGACGAGATCGAACGGCTCTTGGAAAAGGCCGCGAGCGCCAAGTCGCGCGCCATGCGGCTCGCCGACCGCGCCTCGCGCATCTATGCGCCGGCGGTGCATGCGACCGCCGCCCTGACCTTCGTGGGCTGGTGGCTCGCGGGTGCGTCATTGCATGACGCCACGGTGACCGCGATCGCCGTGCTCATCATCACCTGCCCCTGCGCGCTGGCGCTCGCCATTCCGGCTGTGCAGGTGGTGGCCTCCGGCGCGCTATTCCGCGGCAACATTATTCTCAATGCCGGCGACGCTATCGAGCGGCTGGCCGAAGCCGACACCGTGATCTTCGATAAGACCGGCAC
>DASZQT010000398.1:0-11354 GCA_035549515.1 Pseudolabrys sp.
GGCGAGCCATGGAATAGAAATCAATGACCGACTTCTCCCCTCGTGAAATCGTCTCCGAACTCGACCGCTACATCGTCGGCCAGGCCGACGCCAAGCGCGCGGTCGCGATCGCTTTGCGCAACCGCTGGCGCCGCCTCCAGCTCGACGACAAGCTGCGCGAGGAAGTGCTGCCGAAAAATATCCTGATGATCGGCCCGACCGGCGTCGGCAAGACCGAGATTTCGCGCCGGCTCGCCAAGCTCGCGGGTGCGCCGTTCCTGAAAGTGGAAGCGACCAAGTTCACCGAGGTCGGCTATGTCGGGCGCGATGTCGAGCAGATCGTGCGCGACCTGGTCGAGATCGGCATCACACTGACGCGCGAAAAGAAGCGCAAGGACGTGCAGGCGCGCGCCGAACTGGCGGCGGAAGAGCGCGTGCTCGATGCGCTGGTCGGCCCGGGCGCCAGCCCGGCCACACGCGAGAGCTTCCGCAAGAAGCTGCGCGCCGGCGAAATCAACGACAAGGAAATCGAGATCGAGGTACAGGCCGGCGGCCAGGGCATGCCGATGTTCGAGATTCCGGGCATGCCGGGCGCGCAGATGGGCGCCATCTCGATCGGCGATATCTTCGGCAAGCTCGGCGGCGGCCGCACCAAAACGCGGCGCGTCACAGTCAGCGAGTCGCACGCCATCCTGGTCAACGAGGAATCCGACAAGCTGCTCGACACCGATCAGCTTGTGCAGGAGGCAATCCGCACGGTCGAGCAGAACGGCATCGTGTTCCTCGACGAGATCGACAAGATCGCCGGCCGCGAAGGCCGCTATGGCGCCGACGTGTCGCGCGAGGGCGTGCAGCGCGATCTGTTGCCGCTGATCGAAGGCACCACCGTGAGCACCAAGCACGGCGCGGTGAAGACCGACCACATCCTGTTCATCGCTTCGGGCGCCTTCCACATCTCCAAGCCGTCCGACCTGTTGCCCGAACTGCAAGGCCGGCTGCCGATCCGCGTCGAATTGAAAGCGCTCACGCGCGACGACTTCCGCCGCATCCTGACCGAGCCGGAAGCCTCCCTCATCAAGCAATATGTGGCGCTGATGGCGACCGAAGGCGTCACCCTCGATTTCGGCGAAGATGCCATCGACGCCATCGCCGACATTGCGGTGGCGGTGAATTCGAGCGTCGAGAATATCGGCGCGCGCCGCCTGCAGACGGTGATGGAACGCGTGCTCGACGAGGTGTCGTTCGCGGCGCCTGACCGTTCCGGCGAGACCATCAAAATCGACGCCGCCTTCGTGGAGAAGAACATCGGCGACCTCGCCAAGAACGCCGACCTCAGCCGGTTCATTCTCTGAGTTTGCTGTAGCCTCCGGCCATCGCCGTCGGCTGCATCAACCGCATGCGCTCGTCCGCCACCGTTACAAATGCGGGTGGCTTGCAGGGCTACAACCCGATACGAGCAAAAATTGTATACAATGCAAGCTCGCGCGTGGTCGGCGCCGGCCACGGCAAAGCCGTGGGGCACGGCGATTTAGGCCGATTTTACTGTATGTTACCGTAAATCTTGGCCATGGCTTGCGTTTGTGCCACTTTTGGTTCCGGCAAACGGTAGGATACAACCGTATCTGACAAATGCCGGTTTACACCTGCTCGCAAACCCGCAATAAATATTTGACTAGAGAGGTGGGTCCATGTCCGCGGACATGCGGGGCAATGCGACGGCCGAACTTGCGGGCGAGGGCGAACTCACGCCCGGCGAACATTTAAGAGCCGAGATCGAACGATTGGGCCTCGATCAGGTCGCGGTCAGCCAAGCCACCGGCGTTTCGCGCCAGTCAATCAACAACATCGTCAACGGCCGCCAGCCGATCTCGCGCGCCATGGCAGGCAAGCTCGGCCGTCTTACCGGCCACAGTTCCGACTATTGGCTGCGCGCCGCTTTTCCGCGCGTGGAGGGCGCCGCGCGCGCCGGCGCGGCGGCGAGCGAAAGCGAAGCGCGGCCCCTCGGCGTCGGCGTCATGGTCAACCACCAGATCCTGCGCGCGGTGAGGGACGGCATCATCGGCATCGATCCGTTCGACGATGCGCATGTGCAGCAGGCTTCGGTCGAGCTCACGCTCGACGATTTTGTCATCACGGCAGAAGGAGAAAAGATCGACATTAGCGACGGCGAGCGCTTTCTGCTGAAGAGTGGCCGCACCGTCAATGTCAGCACGCGCGAGTGGCTGGAATTTCCGCAAGACTATATCGGGCGCATCGGCACCATGGAATCGCTTGCAAGCGCGGGCATTCTCACCGTGCACGGCTTTCAGGTCAGCCCCGGTTTTCGCGGCAATTTGCAATTCTGCATTTTCAATGCTGGCCGCAAGGATTTCGAGCTGCGCGGCGGCAACCCGATCATCGCCGTCGAGATTATGCCGCTCGCCGCCATTCCGGCGCCTGTCGACGACGCGGCGACGGGCGCCAGCGATCCGCGCCAGCGGGACTCGGTGGTGCCGCTGTTCCGCAACGATATGTGCGAGCGCCTGATCCGCGACGCGGTGCGCGCGCGCGCGGAGGTGGAACTCGAGAAAAGCGGCGCCACCGCGCGCATCGCCGATTTGAACATCGAAATCCTCGACGCTTCGGCCGACGCCGCGCTCGATGCCGCGGTGCGCGCCGCGCTTGGCGGTTTGAAGACATTGCGCGACAAGCCGCATGGCGCGCGCGAGGACCGCGAGAAATACGGCGCCTTCTTCGGCGACATCGCCGAACGCCTTTACTTGACCGGCGAGCAGACCCGGCGCGCGCTCGGCATGCTCGGCCTGCCGGTCGATGCCGGCGATACCCTGATCGCCACCTTGCGCGATGGCGCCGACGCGGTGGTGCCGCTGCCCACCCGCTCGGCCCGCATCAGCTTGCGCCAGCTCGCGCGTCAGTTGCACGAAGACGCGCTTGATTTGACCCTGATGCTGATCGGCTTGAAATCCTACCGAGCCTCGGTGCCATAAATGCAGGTGTTTTCGACCGCGCCACACGAAGTGATAAAAAAGAGATAAAAAAAATTTGACACGTCCTGACGCGCGAGTATCCTGCCGATTGAGGCGGTAGGGGGTGAGCCGTTGGGGCCTGACCTTCCGTCGGGGGAGGCAACGATGGTTCGTTCGAGTAAGAGCAGGCCCAGGCGATCCGCTCGCGTGGCCGCGCGGGCACCCCAAAAAGCGCTCGGTCAGCCGGACCCGATCGAGCGGGAATTTCTCGAGCTCTGGCTCGGTATTTCGCGCCTGCGCGCACATGTGCTCGACGAGCGCAGCACGCTGCCGGCACGCGCGCGCAAGCGCAAAACCCTCGCCGCCAACCGAAAGCCATCCGGCCAAGTCGCTTGAAGTGGCCTGATCGGCCGGCTCACTTCTTCCGAGGGGCGCCGAGCGGATGCTCCGACGGCAGCGTGACCGCCACAGGGTCGGAGGCTGGAAAGGTATCTTCCAAGCCCTCCTCGAGCTCGCGTTCGAGCTCTTCTTTTTCCGATTTTTCCGTCTTTTCAGCGTGTTTTTCGGCCGTTCGCTTGCCGGTCATGGCGAAATCTCCGCTTTTCGTTGTGATCGCAAGAGCGGGAGGACAACGCTTTCAAACGCTTTTCGTCCGTCTCACGCGCACATAAAGGGCACCCTCGCCCCCATGAGCGATGTGCGCATCCTCGAAGCCGACCACAAGGGCGCGAAATTCCGGCAAACCCAGCCATTGCGGCACCTGCCGCCGCAGCACGCCGCGCCCGCCATCGCTGTCTCGGCCCTTGCCGGTGATTACCAGCACCAGCCGCGCGTCGCGTCCGCTCGCCGCGCGCAGGAAACGCAGCAGCGCGGCGTGCGCCTCGGCCTGCGTCAGCCCGTGCAGATCGATGCGGCCGTCGATCGGCTCGCGGCCACGCGCGACGCGCTTTTTCATACGGCGGTCGAGCGGGGCCAATGGCGGCGGCGCGGGCTTGGGCGCTTGCACGGTCGGCATCTTTTGCGGGGTCTTCGCGCGCGGGGCGGGGCGGGCCGGCGCGATGGGCTCGCCGGGAGGCTCGGGGGATTCTTCCTCGGGCGGCGGCGATGAGCCGCGCAGCGGCGCGATCGATTGCGTCACCGCCGACCACAGCACGCGCTCGTCCGAAGTGAGAACGCGCCGTCGGCCGCGGTCGCGCGCGCTCATGTCATCGATGCGATTTGGACGAGAGCGCGTTCGACGCGCCCCGTTCGGCGATCGTCGTCTTCGGCCGGGGCCGGGGCAGCGGCACCGCTTTGCCCGGGGTGCCGTCGCCCTTCACGATGACGCCGCGTGGCACCAGCATGACGAATTGGCCGTGCTGCTTGATGCGCCCGGCAATGCTGGCGACGCCCTCGCCATGCCCGAAATAGATGTCGGCACGCGCCGCCCCGACAATGGCCGAGCCGGTATCCTGCGCGATCATCAGGCGGCGGAACTTGACGTCGGGCGTCTCGCTGAGCAGCGGCAGGTCGGCGTCGATCCAGATCGGCGTGCCGTAGACATGGAGCTTCCTGTCCACCGCCAGCGAGCGCAGGGGCGTGAGCGGCACGCCCTGCGCGCCAATGCATTCGTCATGCGGCGCCAGCGCGGTCTTCTGGAAGAACACGAAGGAGCGGTTTTTGCGCCGCAATTCCTTGGCCTCGTCCGGATTGGCTTCCATCCAATCGCGGATCCTGTCCATCGTCATCTCTTCTTTCGGGATGATGCCGCGATCGATCAGCGCGCGCCCGACCGGCGTGTAGGGCTTGCCATTGCTGGCGATATAGTTGAGCCGCAGCAGCTCGCCGTCCGGATACTTGATCCGCGCCGAGCCCTGGATTTGGGCGAAGAAGGCATCCACCGGATCCTTCACCCAGCAGATTTCCAACCCTTTGCCCTTGAGCGCGCCGTCCTCGATCTTGGCGCGGTCGAATTGCCCGAACACCTTGCTGCGGCCAAGAAAGCGCGACGGTATGCGATAGAGCGGCACGTTATATTCGGCGGTCTTCACCGGCGAGCCGTTGATTTCGGCTTCGTAGTAGCCGGTGAAGAAACCTTCCGTTTCGCCCGGCGGCGCAATGCGCAGCGGCGTGAAGTTGTGTTCGAAAAACGCGCGCGCCCGCTCGCGGTCGAGCGAGCCGGCCTTGCTTGCGCGTTCGCAGACATTGAACAGCGCGCCGTAGACCGGGCGGGCGCGGCGCAGCGCCTTGCCGCCTTCCAGAATGGCGCCGCAGCTCTTGAGGAAGGACTTGAACGCTTCGGCGTGGTCGTCATCCGACCAGCCGGCTAGCGCCTTGAAGGTGAGCGGCTCGACCTCGGCGTGGCGCAGCTTCATGACCGGTTCGCGGGCCGTTGACGGCGCTGCCGTGAGCGCGATCAGACCGAGTGCAAGACTGAAGCGACGTGCGATCTTGCCCCGCGGCATGCGCTCATTGTCCGGCTTCGGTGGCGACCAGCTTCCAGTTCGGATCGCGCGAAGAGACATCGCGCGCGAAAGTCCAGACGTCGGTGACGTCGGTGACCTTGTCCGCGCTGCCGTCGATCACATTGCCGTTCTTGTCGCGCGTGGCGGTGATCAGCTTGGAATGGAAGCGCACGGTCACATGTGCGTTACGCGCGCGCATTTCCGCCCCGGTGATCTCGGCGCTATCGATCGACACGAAGCGTGTCTCCATCTTGTCGCCGCGCTTTTCGCGCTCGCCGATGGCGGCATCGAAGCCGTCATAGACTTCGCGCGACAACAGGTTCTTGAGCGCGCGGCGGTCGCCGTCGGCGAAGGCCGTGACGATCATTTCATAGGCGGCGCGCGCACCGGTCACGAAATGCTTGGGATCGAAGCCGGGTTCGGCCGCCTCGATCGAATCGAGGCCGGCGGCGAGCGCCGAGCCGGGCGCGGCCACATCGGTCCAGCGCGCGGCCGGCGCGGTCGCTTCCGGCGTCTCGGCCGACTCGGCAGGCTTGGCCGCGGCCGTCTCGGCGGCGCGGTTGGGAAGCGCGATCACGTTTTCCGCGGCCGGCCGCACCGGCTCGCGCGCGGAATAGGGATCGTAAGGCGGGCGCTCGCGGCCGGTGCGCTGCCCGAGCACGCTGCGCAGCCGCAGGAAGATGAACACTGCAAGCGCCAGGAAGATGATGGTGTAGATGTCGAACACGTCTTGCATGCTTTCGGCTACCACGACGGCAGCAATCGGCCGTTAATTCGGCCCGTCGCCGGATGGAAGGGGTGGCGGCCGCCTCCACCGCCATTATGTAAGCGGATGGCCGCGCCAATCCATAGGCGTTACGCCGGGATCTCGGCGCAATTGAAGCGTAGACGCAAAGTTTAAACGATCAGGGTGGTCGCGCCAACCTCACCCCCGCGACACCCGGTCACGCCAGAGCCGGTTCTTCATCGCCGCACGGCCGGCATGAAAGGGCATTCTGGACAAGACCGCGCGCCAGGGTGAAGAGACAAACCAATGAATGTGGCAAAATGGGTGTTATTGGGGCTTTTGGCCCTCCCGTTCGCGGAACTGGCGGCCTTCCTGGCCGTGGCTGCGACAATTGGCTTTGCCTGGGCGCTGCTTTTGGTGCTCGCCGGTTCGCTCGGCGGCGCCCTGCTGCTGCGCCATGCCAGCGGCGGCCACATCGCACGCGCGCGTGTCGCCATGGCGCAGGGCAGCTTCACCTCGCTGACGGCGGACGGCACCGGCCTGCTCGTGCTGCTGGCCGGTATTCTACTGCTAATTCCGGGATTTATTACCGACTTTATCGGCCTGGTCCTGCTCTTTGCCCCGCTGCGGCGCCTGCTCGCCGAACAATTCGGCGCGGGACCGCGCGGCCGCGCCGCCGATGGCGTGGTCGATCTCGAGCCCGAGCAATGGCACCGCGTGCCGGATGGCGCCCTGTCCGACCGGCGCGAGCCTGACGGCCGGTGATCGCGCGCGTGCCGTGACTTCCGATCGTCGGCGCCAGGTATCCGGCTGCGCACGCCGCCCGCCGGCCTCGCGTCACATCCTTGTTCCCCCACCGACGCTATGTTAGCCAACCGCCGGCGCGCGGGCGATCAAGCCGGCCTCAAGGAGCTCAAATGACAACAAACAATGGCGGCCCGACCGCGGACGTTCAGCCACAGCTTTCGGTGCTGGGGCAGTACATCAAGGACTTCTCGTTCGAGAATCCGAACGCGCCGCAGTCGCTGTCGCCGTCGGAGGAGCAGCCGCAGATCGGCATCCAGATCAATGTCAACGCGCAGCCACTGTCGGACACCGACATCGAGGTCTCGCTCAAGCTCGAGGGCAAGGCCGAGAGCGCCATCGGTCTGCTGTTCGGCTTCGAATTGGAATTCGCCGGCATCTTCCGCATTCGCAACGTGCCGCAGGAAAGCCTGAACGCGGTGGTATTGATCGAATGCCCGCGCCTCTTGTTCCCGTTCGCGCGCGAGATCATTGCCACTACGGTGCGCAACGGGGGCTTCCCACCGCTCCTGCTCGACCCGGTCGATTTCGTCGCGCTCTATCGCCAGAAGATGGCACAGTTGCAGCCCGGCGGAGCAACGATGGCGTGATTTGCTTTGTCATTCCGGGACGCGCCGAAGGCGCGGACCCGGAATCCATATTCCGCAGTGTTGACTATTAGGGATTCCGGGTTCGCATGCGGCGCACGCGCCCCGGAATGACATTTACTGATAATTCCGCCACAAGGCATTCTCGCCCAGGCTTTCGACAAACTCCCGGTGCGCGGCGCGCTCGGCCTCGCTGATTCGCGGCGCGAGCGCCACCGGCCGGGCGCGCACGGCAGCCGCGCGACCCGCCGCATTCGCGCGCCGACCGGTATTTTCGGCCAGCCCAAGCTGCGCCTGCCGCCCGCCGATCAATTCGAGATAGACCTCGGCCAGGATTTCGGCATCGAGCAGCGCGCCGTGCTTGGTACGACGCGAATTGTCGATGCCATAGCGCGCGCACAGCGCATCGAGATTATACGGCCCGGCCGAATGCTTGCGCCGCGCCAGCATGAGCGTATCGACCAGCCGGTCGCGTGCGATCAGCTCGCGCTCGATGCGCTTGAGCTCGGCGCATAGGAAGGCATGGTCGAAGCCGGCATTGTGGATCACCAGTGGCGCGTCGCCGATGAAGGCGAGGAAGTCGTCGACCACCTCGATGAAACGCTTTTGCCCTTTCAGGAACTCGCTCGACAGCCCATGAATCGCGAAGGCCTCGGCCGGCATGTCGCGCTCGGGATCGAGATAGACGTGGAAGGTCGCGCCGCTCGGGATGCGGTTGATCAGTTCGACGCAGCCGAGCTCGACCAGGCGGTGGCCCTGGTTCGGATCGAGACCGGTGGTTTCAGTATCGAGGACGATCTCACGCATCTTATTCCTCTTGATTCGCCATTGTAGCGACCCGCGCGAGGATTTCACGCACCTGCTGGTGCGCCGCTTCCATGCCGCGTGACGTATCCACGACGAAATCGGCACGCGCGCGTTTTTCCGCGTCCGGCATCTGTTTGGCCAGAATGGCGGCGAGCTTTTCTTGCGTCATGCCCGGCCGTTCGAAGGCACGCTGGCGCTGGATCTCTGCCGGCGCGGACACCACCACCACCGCGTCGCACAACTTCTCGCCGCCGGTCTCATACAAGAGCGGAATATCGAGCACCGCGATTTTGGCGCCACGCGTTGCCGCCTCGGCGAGAAAGCGATCGCGCGCCGCGGCCACCAGCGGATGCACGATTCCTTCTAGTTCCTTGATCGCGGCGGCATCGCCGAGCACCCGCTTGGCGAGCTTCTCGCGGTCGACCTTGCCGGCTTCGGTGGTGCCGGGAAACGCCGCCTCGACCAGCGGCACCGCCTCGCCTTCGTAGAGCTTATGCACGGCGGCATCGGCATCGTGCACCGGCACGCCTTCCTCGGCGAAAAACTTCGCCGTGGTCGATTTTCCCATGCCGAGGGAGCCGGTGAGGCCGAGGATGAACATTCACACTCTCTTGTCCCGGACGCGGTGCAGCACGAAGTGGTGCACCGCAGATCCGGGACCGTTACAGATTTCGAAGTTCGTTACGGTCCCGGGTCTGCGTCGCAACATTGCATGTTGCGCCGCGCCCGGGACACGCAAGCTGCTCACCCATCCACAAATCCCTTGTCGCGCAAATACGCCAGCAGCGGCAGCAGCGGCAGGCCGAGGATGGTGAAATAGTCGCCTTCGACGCGCTGGAACAGATGAATGCCGATACCCTCGAGTTGGTAAGCGCCCACACTCGCCAGCGAAGAGGTCCCGGAAAGATCGAGATAGGTATCGAGGAAACGATCGGAGAAATCGCGCATGGTGAGCCGCGCGGTTTCCACGCATTCGAACAGGACCTCACCATCGCGCACCAGCGCCAAGGCCGAATGCAACGCATGGGACTTGCCGCGCAGCGCGCGCAATTGCCGCGCGGCGTCTTCGCGATTTACGGGCTTGGAGAAACGCTCATCACCAAGCGCCAGGGTCTGGTCGGCCCCGAGCACCAGATGTTCGGGCATGGTCGCGGCCACCGCTTCCGCCTTGGCGCGCGCCAGCAGGCTCGCCACCGCCGTCGCACCGGTCACGCCGGCGGCAGCTTCCACCGCGCGCTCGTCGATCTGCGCCGGCTTGATGGCAAAGCGCAGGCCGGCAGCGGCCAGAATCTTGCCGCGGATGTCGCTCTTGGAGGCGAGCACCAAGGGATGTGAGCCAAGCCAGAGCGGCATCAGATTCTCTTTCTTATCCCTCCCCTGAAAGGGGAGGGTCGGCCGCCGACGCTTTAGCGGAGGCGGGCGGTGTGGGGTTATCGCGCGGCAATCCGCATGACAATCACCCCCACCCGGCTCGCTAACGCTCGCCACCCTCCCCCGCAAGCGGGGGAGAGATTCACACCCCCGGCGCGCGGCGGCGTTCGGAAAGCAGCCGCATCACCGCCGCGGCGGTTTCCTCGATCGAGCGGCGGGTCACGTCGATGGTCGGCCAGCTATGCTTGGCGCACAGCCGGCGCGAAAACGACACTTCCTCCGCCACCGCCGTCTTGTCGATATATTGATCGTCGTCGCGATGGGCCTTCAACCCGAGCAGGCGGTTCTCGCGAATCTGCACGATACGCTCGGGGCTCGCATAAAGCCCGACCACCAGCGGCCGCGTCAGCTTCTCGACGCCAGGCGCGAGCGGCACGCCCGGCACCAGCGGCACATTGCCGGTCTTGATGCCGCGATTGGCGAGATAGATCGAGGTCGGCGTCTTCGAGGTGCGCGACACGCCGATCAGCACGACGTCGGCATCCTCCAGCCCTTCGACATGCTGGCCGTCGTCATGCATCATGCTGAAATTGAGCGCATCGATGCGCTGGAAATATTCGGCGTTGAGCACGTGCTGCGCGCCCGCGCGATGGATGGTCTCAGCGCCGAGATAAGCCTGGAACACGCGCAGGATCGGCCCCAGCACCGACATGCAGGGGAGCCCAAGTTCCCGGCACTTGGTTTCCAGCACCTGGATCAGGTCTTCTTCCAGCAGGGTGTAGAGCACGATACCGGGCGAGTCGGAGATCTCCGCCAGCGCGCGGTCGAGCTGCTTGCGCGAGCGCACCATCGGGTAGAGGTGCTCGACAGGCGCCACATTGGCATATTGCGCCGCGGCAGCGCGCGCGACCGTGATCAGGGTCTCGCCGGTGGCGTCGGAAACCAGGTGCAGGTGGAAATAGCCGGTGCCGGGCATGCGGGATAAGTTAACGAAAAGTTAAGGATAGTGTGTGGATCGCTGGGGAGGAGGCCATGCCTCGGCCCCCGAGGCAAGCGATGGTTTGATCCGGACGCGATTTTCATCCACATGGGTCGCTTCGGGATGCCGGCGGGACCGAGGCCGCCGGGACTCACCGACATGTGGAAAGGCGTCTGGGGAAGGGCGGGGAAATCCGCCGAAATCGGCGCTAAAAGGCCCTGTATGATTGTGGACAGCGCGCTTCCGCCAAAGGTGGGAATCTTGATCGCCGGCCGCCTGCCAGTGGACAGACTGTTGGCCGGCAGGCATGAGTCCAATTAACGTCCTAATAACTACTTCAACCAAGAAATCTTAAGTCTTGATGAGAGAAGGCGTGACAAGCAGTGCCTTGGGGACAAAGCCCCTGCTGCGCGTGCTCGACAAGCAACGCGAAGCGATCCCGCCGATTTGGCTGATGCGGCAAGCCGGCCGCTATCTGCCGGAATATCGTGCGTTGCGGGAGAAAGCCGGCGGCTTTCTCGATCTCTGTTTCAATCCCGAGCTCGCTGCCGAGGTAACGTTGCAACCGGTGCGACGGTTCGGCTTCGACGCCGCTATTTTATTCTCGGACATTCTGGTGGTGCCGCTCGCGCTTGGGCGGAAGGTCGAGTTCCTGGCCGGGGAAGGGCCGAAGCTCGAACCGCTGACCGA
>DASZQT010000399.1:0-8809 GCA_035549515.1 Pseudolabrys sp.
CGCGACCGCGCGGCAGACACCGTTGGCGATGTTGAATTCGCACCAGTCGGAAAAATAATGATTGCGCTCGCGCCATTCGACCGCGCCTTCGCGGTAGCGGATTTGCTTGAGTGCCGCCTCGTAATCGCGCGCCCGAAATACGCGCGCCGCCGCCAGCACGGTCTCGCAGAAGGTGACGCAGTCGAAACCGTCGTCGCGCACCACGAAGCGCTCGGCCTTGTGCGGGCCGCCGACCAGCGTGTAGCCGATATAGGGCGCGCCGATCAGCGCGCGTGAAATGAAAGCGATCCGCTGCGCCATCGTCGGCAGCGCGGATGCCTTATCGATCAGCCGGTCGATGCGCGTCTCGCCGGCCAGGCTCACGCGCGGGCCGGCGACAAGCCCCACACCACCGGCGAGCATCTGCAAGATCTGCCGGCGGCTGCGCATCGCGCTCAATCCTTGACCATCACCAGCCGGTCGGTGCCGGATTCGGCGCCCCACACTTCGCCGCGCCGTCCGGCCAATTGCCGCACGTCGGAGCGGCGCTTGCTGCTGGCGAAGGTCTCGAACGTCTCCGTCGCCGGATCGAAGCGCTGCAGCGCATTGGCGTCCCAGTTGCTGACCCAGACCTTGTCCTTGTCGTCGACATAGACCGCGTAGCAGCCGCTCTCGGCGCTGTTGCCGTTCTTGGCGCCCGGCAGGCTCCACACTTTCCAGATCTTGTTGAGCGGATCGTAGCGCGCGACTTCGCCGGTGTTCCAGAAACTCACCCACAACAGGCCCTTGGAATCCGACCAGATGCGGCGCGGCCCGACGCCGGGCTTGGGCGGCGGCACCATCAGCGCGTCGCCGCTCACGGTGTCGATCTTGGCGATGTAATCGCCGGCAAGCGAGGCATACCAGACATCGCCGCTCGGTGTGGTGGTGATGCCGTAAGGCCCGACGCCCTTCGGCGCCTTGAACGCATCAACCTTGCCGGTCGCCGGATCGACGCGGCCATAGACGCCATTCTGTCCGGTGAACCAGAGGATGCCCTTGCGGTCGAAGGTCGCCGTATTGAGATTGGCGTCGGCGAAGTCCTTCGGCAGCGGAAACAGCGTCACCGCCTTGCTGGCGGGGTCGACGCGGGCGATCGCGTTCTGCCCGCCTTCTGTGATCCAGGCGGCGCGATCCGGCCCGATGATGACGCCGTGCGGCGCCGCATCCGGTCCGAGCGACACTTGCGTGGTCTTGCCGGTCTTCGGATCGAGCACCCCGACCGCGCCCTGCTGCTGCGCGGTGTACCAGACCGTGCCGTCGGGCGCCGGCGCGACATCGTGCGGATGCGCCCCATGCGGCACCGCGTAGTAGCTGACCTGTGCCGCAGTGGCCTCGCCGATCCCAAGCGCGATGACCGCAAAGGCCGCGAGCACGATGGAAATCATTGCCACCTCCGGCGTCGCGCGGTGTGTCGACGTTATTCCGCAGCCCGGCCGGGCGGCGCAGCCCAGCGCCCGGCCGCCGCGTCGTCCGTCGCCTTGGCATCGACCCAGATCTTTTCGACCGCAGTCTTCTGCCCGGCCTTCTCCACCTGCTTCCAGAACGGCGCGCGCGTCTTGAGATAATCCATCAGGAATTCGGCCGCCGCGAAAGCGGCTTCGCGATGCGACGACGCCGTAATCACCATCACAATGTCTTCACCCGGTACGATGCGGCCGTAGCGGTGGATCACCGTGACGCCCATCAGCGGCCAGCGCGCGATCGCTTCCGCCACATGGCGCGCGATCTCTTCCTCCGCCATGCCGGGATAATGCTCGAGCGTGAGCGCGGCGATCGGCTCATCGCCCTCCGCGCCGCGGCAGATACCGGTGAAAGTGACCACCGCCCCGATGTCGCTGCGCCCGCGCGTCAGCTTCGCCGCTTCGACGGCGACGTCGAATGGTTCGCGCTGCAGGCGCACGGTCGAGGGCACGGCGGAAGGCACGGACATGGGGGCCATATTAGAGCAGGATCCTGCGTGCTTAAAGCGACCTCGGCTTTGCTCCGTCATCCTGAGGTGGCCGCGCGCAGCGCGGCCCTCGAAGGATGCACGGCCCGGGCCGTCGCCCTTCGAGGCTCGGCGCGTACCGCGCCGAGCGCCTCAGGGTGACGGTGCTGCGTTCGTCGCGGCCGAGAGCTATCCCCCCGTCATCGGCGGGAAAAAGGCGATCTCGGAGGCCGAATGGATGGCGGTGTCGGGCCGGACATGGGCGCGGTCGATGGCCGCGCGGATCACCTTCGGGTTCTCGAAGGCATAGGCATATTCCTCGCCGCGCTGCGACAGCCAGCCGATCAGCTCGGCCACCGTGCGCACGCCGGCGGGAACCTCGATCTCTTCCTCAGGCTTGCCGATGCGCTCGCGCACCCAGGCGAAATACCGCAGTTTCATGGCTATTCCGACGTCACACGTCGTCGTCGATCATGTAGCGCAGGCCGGCGCGCATATAGTCGTAGCCGGTGTAGAGCGTCAGCAGCGCGGAGGCCCACAACAGCAGGATGCCGATCTCGCTCACGCCCCACACCACGCGGTCGCCTGCTTCGCCCGCGATCAGGAACCCGATGGCGACCATCTGGGCGCCGGTCTTCCACTTCGCAAGCCGCGTCACCGGCACGCTCACCCGGAGCTCGGCGAGATATTCGCGCAGGCCCGACACCAGAATTTCGCGGCAAAGAATGATGACGGCGGCGAGCAGGGTCCAGCCGCGGATCGACTCCTCCGCCGACAGCATCAGCAGGCAGGACGCCACCAAAAGCTTGTCGGCGATCGGATCGAGCATGCGGCCGAGCGAGGAATGCTGGCTCCAAACGCGCGCGAGATAGCCGTCGAGGAAATCGGTCACGCCGGCCGCGATGAACACGGTGAGCGCCACCCAGCGCAAGCCGAGCGGGCCGTCGAAAATGCTCTGCCAGAACATCAAACCCACCACCACCGGCACGGCGGCGATGCGCGCATAGGTCAGGATATTCGGCAGCGCCAGCGGACGCGCCGGCAAGCGCCGGGAGGTAATGGCGTTCATGCGCGACAAGGAACACCCCCGCGCGAGCGAGGTCAACTGCGACATGCCTGTCATTCCGGGGCCGGGCCGCCGGAATGATGAGACGTTAATCGATCGGCGGGCGCGGCAGGCGCGCCTCGCCCGGTTCCATCACGAAGGGCTGGTCGAGCGAATACCATTCGCCCTTCACATCCGGCGCGGGCGCAGGCCCCTCGTGCCGAATGTAATTGCCAATCAGCGCGCGTGTGACGCCGAACTGGGCATCGGTCTCCAGCTTGTCGTCGTCGGGCGAGTAGATCTGCGAGATCAGCGTCTTGAAGCCGGGCTTGTAGATCAGGAAATGCAGATGGGCGGGCCGGAAATTGTGCCGCTTGCCCGCGCGCAACAGGTCGCCGGTCGGCCCGTCGATCGGGATCGGATAGCCGGCCGGCTTCACGCTGCGGAACCAGAACTTGCCCTCGGCATCGGTGGTGAACTTGCCGCGCAGGTTCATGTCGGCCTGCTTGGGGTCTTGCTGTTCGTAAAAACCTTCCGGCGAGGAATGCCACACATCGCATTCGGCGCCCGCGATCGGATTGCCCTTTTGATCCTTGACCTGGCAGTTGACGAAGATCGCCGGCCCCGGCGTGGGCGAGCGGATGATGGTGTCGCCGTTCACCGTCACCGGCGAGTTCATGCGCCAGAACGGCCCCAACAGATTGGCCGTGGTTTCGGTCTGGCCGTTATTGCCGTTGTTGAGCAGGCAGACCAGCGCCGAGAAGCCGAGCGAGCCCGACATCAGCACCACTTCGTTATGGGTGGCGTTGGTCATCTGCCCCATCTTGGCGATCAGCTCGGTGCCGGCGCGGAATTCGTCCTCGGTCAGATGGACCTCACGCGCGAAGGCATGCAGATGCTTGACCAGCGAGGCGACGATCTCGCGCAGGCGCGGGTCCTCGATGGTCGCGTAGGACTCGAGAACCTTCGGCGTGACGTCTTCTTGTCGTTGGATGATCATTTCCGTTTCCCACCTTTGGAGCCTTGATCCGTCACCCTGAGGCGGCCGCCTGAAAGGCGGCCCTCGAAGGGCGACGGACGCAAGCGGTGCCCGTCATCCTTCGAGGCTCGGCCTTACGGCCGAGCACCTCAGGATGACGGATCGGGCTCAGCGCGCTCCTTGTTCATGGAAGAACTCATATATCTTTCGCGCGGTCTCCGCACTAATTCCCGGCACTTGCGCCAGGTCTGGCAGGCTTGCGCGTTCGATGGCTTTCACAGTGCCGAAATGGCGCAAAAGCGCGCGCTTGCGCGTGGGGCCGACGCCGGCGATTTCCTGCAAGCCCGCCTCGCGGATGTCCTTCTTGCGCCGCGCGCGGTGGGAGCCGATGGCGAAGCGGTGGGCCTCGTCGCGCAACCGCTCGACGAAATAGAGCAGCGGATCGCGCGGCGGCAGCTTGAACGGGCTTTTGCCCGCCATGAAGAAGGTCTCGCGCCCGGCTTCGCGGTCGAGCCCTTTCGCAATGCCGATGAGCGGCACGTCGACAATGCCGAGTTCGGCCAACGTTTCGGTCGCGGCCTTGAGCTGGCCCTGCCCTCCGTCGATGAGCACGAGGTCGGGCCAGGGGGAGTCGGCGTGGGTTTCGTCCGCGTCGGGGCCGTCATCCTTCGAGGCTCGCTGCGCGAGCACCTCAGGATGACGGTCGAGCACCGTGCCAGCCCCGTCATCCTGAGGTGCCGGCCGCAGGCCGGCCTCGAACGATGACGGCTCCCCGCCTTCACGCGGCGCTTCCTCCAGCAGCCGTTTGAACCGCCGCCGTAGCACCTCGCGCATCATGCCATAGTCGTCGCCCGGCGTGAGATCCGTCGAGCGGATATTGAACTTGCGATACTGGTTCTTGCGCAGGCCCTCAGGGCCGGCGACCACCATGGCGCCGACCGCATTGGTGCCGGCGATATGGCTGTTGTCATAGACCTCGATGCGGCGCGGCGCGCGCGAAAGCCCGAACGTCTCCACCATCGCATTCAGCAATTTCTGCTGCGACGAAGTCTCCGCCAGCTTGCGCTCGAGCGCCTCGCGCGCATTGGCGAGCGCATGCGCCACCAGTTCCTTGCGCTCGCCGCGCTGCGGCACGCTCACCTCGACCTTGCGCCCGCTCTTGGCGGTGAGCGCATCGGCCAGCAGCGCGCGCTCCTCGAAATCGTGCGAGGTAAGCACCAGTCGCGGCGGCGGCTTGTCGTCATAGAACTGCGCCATGAAGGCGCTTAAGACTTCGCCTGGGCCCAGCGCGCGGTCGGCCTTCGGAAAATAGGCGCGGTTACCCCAGTTCTGGAAGGTGCGGAAGAAGAACACTTCGATGCAGGTGTAGCCGCCGGCCTGATGCACGGCGAACACGTCGGCCTCTTCGATGTTGCGCGGATTGATGCCCTGGTGCGACTGGATCGCCGATAATGCCGCGAGGCGGTCGCGATAGACCGCGGCGTGCTCGAAATCGAGCGTTTCGGACGCGGCGTCCATCGCATTCGCCAATTCCTTCTGCACCGATTGGCTGCGCCCGGACAGGAATTGGTTGGCCTCGCGCACCAGTTCGCTATAGCCGGCGAAATCGATCTCGCCGGTGCAGGGCGCCGAGCAGCGCTTGATCTGATAGAGCAGGCACGGCCGCGTGCGCGACTCGAAGAACGAATCCGAACACGAGCGCAACAGGAACGCGCGCTGCAACGCATTGATCGTGCGATTGACCGCGCCGGCGGACGCGAACGGCCCGTAATATTGCCCCGGCCTCGTGCGCGCGCCGCGATGCTTCAATATCTGCGGCGCCCAATGATCCGAGGTGATCAGAATATAGGGAAACGACTTGTCGTCGCGCAGGAGCACATTGAAGCGCGGACGCAGGCGCTTGATGAGGTTGGCCTCTAAGAGCAGCGCCTCGGTCTCGGTCGCCGTCGAGACGAATTCCATCGCCACCGTGCCGGCGATCATGCGCGCGATGCGGGCGTCGTAGGCCACGGGCCGTGTGTAGGACGTCACCCGCTTCTTGATGCTCTTGGCCTTGCCGACATAGAGCACCTCGCCCTTGTCGCCGATCATGCGATAGACGCCGGGACCGGAGGGCGCGTGCTTGACCGCGCGCGCGATGGCGGCGCGCCCGGCGGCGAGCGTTCCGGCCGGCGCTTCGCTCAGTTCCAGTTCGGGCAGCGCCTGTTCGTCATCCTCCTCGCGGAGATCCTCGCTGGCCGGGTCGATGTCGTTCTTACCGCTCATGCCGCCACAAATAATACGGGCGCGTTCGATACGCGATGCCGCCGCCGGGGCCGGCGGCCGGGCCGCGAGGACGCCAGCCTAGTGGACCGAATTTGACATTTGATACGCCTTTGCGGCGAGCCGCTCATTCGGACCACGAGCCGGCCCACACTCCGATTATGGTAAATAGAAAGGAAGATTAAAGGTAAATGAATAACAGTTCTTTAGGGATAACGGCTGCTGATGCTTAGCGATTCATGACCGCTTAACTTAAAAGGCTCGATAAATCTTCCACGAAATCGTCGAACTTTCGCCGGTCCCCCGGCTCAGGCCCCCCATCTTTGCGCGTCAGGGAACGTGAAAAGGGTGGGGCCGCGAGCCGGCTCGGCGGAAGCCGGCCGGCAGCATTGCCCGGCGCCCCGGTCGGCGCCGGCGGGTCAAGTGGAGGGTGTGATGAAAAAATCAATTTTGGCCGTCGCCGTGGGACTTACCGCCGCCGTCGGTGCAGCGAGTGCCGCCGACCTGCCGCGCGGGCCCGCCCCCTACTATCCAAGCCCAGCGCCAATAGGCGTCTATAATTGGGGCGGCTTCTACGCCGGCGCCAATGTCGGCTACAATTGGGGCAAGATCACCAATACCAGCATCGAGCCGAGCGGCATCGCCGGCGGCCTGCAGGGCGGCTACAACTGGCAATTCGGCCAGTTCGTGGTCGGCGGCGAAACCGACATCCAGGCCACGGCGGCCGACGACACCTTCGCGCCCTACAAGTTCTCCAATCCCTGGTTCGGCACCCTGCGCGCCCGCGCCGGCTATGCCTGGCAAAACATGTTGTTCTACGGCACCGTCGGCCTCGCCTATGGCGGCGTCACCGCCGAGCGCGCCGGCACCGACGAAAACAAGACCGAAACCGGCTGGACCGCCGGCCTCGGCATGGAAGTCGGCTTCGCGCCCAACTGGTCGGCCAAGGTCGAGTACCTCTATGCCGACCTCGGCGAGCGCTACTACACGACCACCAAGCTGGAAAACGGCCTGCGCACGAACATGCTGCGGTTCGGGATCAATTACCACTTCTGAGCGGATGCCCCCCTCTCGGAAGGCGAAAGCCCCGGGTCCCGATTGGCCCCGGGGTTTTTGTATGAGTCGAACTTTAGCAAAGTTCCACTCTAATGTTCCGTCAAAAGTATAAGTAGAAACCCGGGAACGAATGCGCCCCTGGAGCGTTTAGTTCTTGGCGAAAAGATGTCATTTCGTCGACATCAACGCGGCAATACCTTACGAAAACTAACAGCGTGTGTGTCTTCCCAGCACTAGACGAATAATACCATTCGAATACTTTAGTGGGGGAGTTTCGGGGTGGGTGGCCCTCGTTCAGGAGATCTAGCAATGAAGCGTTTTGTTTTGGCGGG
The DNA here is from genome assembly GCA_035549515.1 of Pseudolabrys sp. Taxonomy (GTDB): domain Bacteria; phylum Pseudomonadota; class Alphaproteobacteria; order Rhizobiales; family Xanthobacteraceae; genus Pseudolabrys. The sequence goes on from DASZQT010000399.1 coordinate 7,623, forward strand.
AGTGGTTGCGCTCGCCGGATTGTCGGTGTTCGGTGCGGCCAACGCGGCCGACCTGGGACGACCGATGCCGGCCAAAGCGCCGATTTATGCTCCGCCGGTCGGTTACAACTGGACCGGCTTCTATGCGGGCATCAACGGTGGCGGCGGCTGGGGCGGCTCGCAGTGGTCGAGCCCGGTCGGCACCTCGGGCACCTATGACATTTCGGGCGGCCTGGTCGGCGGCACCGCCGGCTACAACTGGCAGTACAACAACATCGTATTCGGCCTCGAGGGCGACCTCGACTGGAGCAATATCCGCGGCAGCGGCGGCGGTCCGGGTTGCCCGGTCGGAAGCTGCCAGACCCGCAACGACTGGCTCGGCACCGTGCGCGGCCGCGTCGGCTACGCGTTCGACCGCTTCATGCCCTATGTGACCGGCGGTCTCGCCGTCGGCGACATCAAGGCGGAGCCGGCCGGCGCCGGCAGCACCTCGCAGACCAATGCCGGCTGGACCGTCGGCGGCGGCCTCGAAGTGGCGCTCATGGGTCCGCTCACCGGCAAGATCGAGTATCTCTACACCGATCTCGGCAAGGGTAACTGCGGCGCAGCGGTCTGCCCCGCCGGCACCGATGTCAACTTCCACACCAACATCGTGCGTGCCGGTCTCAACTATCGCTTCTGAGCCGAAGCGGAACGAAGGCAACAAAAACGACGAAGCCCCGGAGCATGCTCCGGGGCTTTTTTCGTTGCGCATAATGTCCGGGCGCCAAAAAGCGCCGTCCTGCCCTGCCCGCTAGTCCGGCTTCGTCGCGGCAAAACTCGGCACGGCTGCTGCGAACTCGTCGTGCCAGGCGACCAGGCGCGGATAGAGCTTGCGCCAGCTTCCATTGAAACGCAGGTCGCGATAGCCGAGCACGCAGGCAAGCGCGATCTGCCCGACATCGGGCGTCGCATCGATCGCCGGCGGCGCGGCCTCGAGCGCGGCCAGGCCGCGCGCCACTTTGTCCTCCTGCCGCTCGACCCAAGCCTCCACGCGCTTGTCGGCGGGACGATAGCGGTCCTCGTAGACCACGAGCACGCTGGCATCGAGAATGCCGTCGCATAACGCCTGCAAACGCAGCGCCGCGAAGCGCGCCTTCGGCTCGCGCGGCACGATGCGGCCGCCGCCGGCGAGATGATCGAGATAGTCGAGGATGACGCGCGAGTCG
>DASZQT010000400.1:0-2098 GCA_035549515.1 Pseudolabrys sp.
ACTGCAACTGGCTGCAGTCGCTGGAAGTGGGCATCGATCCGGTGCACACCTCGTTCCTGCATCGCTTCTTCCACGACGACGATCCGAGCAAGAGCTATGGCAAGGTGTTCCGCGACGTGACGCGCGACTCGGACATGCCGATGTCGCGCATCATGCGCGAGTTCACGCATCCGCGCATCGAGGTCGAGCCGACGCCTTACGGTTTCCGTCTGCTGACGCTGCGCGCGATCAGCGACACACGCACGCATGTGCGCGTCACCAATCTGATGTTCCCGAATGCTTTCGTCATCCCGATGAGCCGGGAGATGACCATCACGCAGTGGCATGTCCCGGTCGACGATACCAAGCACTATTGGTACGCGATCTTCACCTCGTTCGGTGAACCGGTGAACAAGGCCGAGATGCGCCGCCAGCGGCTCGCGCTCTATCAGCTTCCGGACTATGTGCCGAACCGCAACAAGAGCAACGATTACGGCTTCGATCCGAACGAGCAGGCGCACGACACCTTCACCGGCATGGGTCCCGACATCAACGTGCACGACCAATGGGCCTGCGAATCCATGGGCGCGATCCAGGATCGCACCAGCGAGCATCTCGGCACGACCGACAAGGCGATCATCGCCTATCGCAAATTGCTGCGGCAGGCGCTCGAGCAGCAGGGCAAAGGCGAGACGCCGCCGATGGTGCTCGACGAAGCGCAGGCGGCTTCCATCACCGGCCCGGCCGCCGTCGACGGCATCGGCCCGAGCGACGACTGGCAGGGCTATTGGCAGAAGTCGGAAGCCGACAAGCGCAAGGCGGCGAGTTGGATTACATGAGGGCTCCGCTTCCTTGAGAATCGCGTTTGCCTCTCCGCTCCCCTCCCCCCATGCGCACTTGCGCGTGGTGGGGAGGGGTCGGGGGTGGGGGGAAAAACCAAATGAACGATGATTGTCGGAGTAAGAGCCCCCCACCCCGGCTCGCATCGCAAGCGCGACGCTCGCCGACCCTCCCCACCGCTTCGCGGGGGGAGGGAAAAAAGAGACCGTCATTTTCAAACAGTCTCTAAAAATCTTATGCCCCCGCGTAACCGCACCAAAACCTCCGCCAGCTTCGTCTCCCGCCACGGCCTCCGGTCGGCGGACCAAGCGCGCATGGCGACCGAGGTCGAACGGCAGATCAAGAAAAACAAGCTCGAGCTGGTGCGCTTCTCGTTCGCCGATCAGCATGGCGTTCTGCGCGGCAAGACCTTGCTCGCGGACGACGCCATCGGCGCTTTGCGCGCCGGCGTCAGCATGACCACGACGCTGCTTGCCAAGGACACCGCGCACAGAAGCGTGTTTCCGGTGTTCACCGCCGGCGGCGGCTTCGGCATGGCCGAGATGGAAGGCGGCGCCGATTTCATGATGGTCGCCGACCCCGCGACCTTCCGCGTGCTGCCCTGGGCAAGCAACACCGGCTGGCTGCTGTGCGACATCTATTTCGGCAATGGCAAGCCGGTGCCGTTCTCGACCCGCGCGCGCTATCGCGATGCGCTCTCGACGCTCGCTTCGGCCGGCTACGATTATTGTGCCGGGCTGGAAGTTGAATTCCATCTGTTTAAGATCGAGAACCCGCGCTTGTCGCCCACCGATGCCGGCTGGCCGCCGGAAGTCCCCGAAGTGAGCCTGCTGACGCCGGGCTATCAGTATCTCACCGAATCGCGCTTCGACATGCTCGATGCCGCGCTCGAACCGCTGCGGCGCGGCATCGCGGCGCTTGATTTGCCGCTGCGCTCGGTCGAGGTGGAGATGGGGCCGAGCCAGTGCGAGTTCACCTTTCGCCCGCAGATGGGCCTCGCCGCGGCCGACAGCATGATCCTGTTCCGCTCGGCGGTGAAGCAGATCGCGCGCCGCAACGGCTATCTCGCGAGCTTCATGTGCCGTCCGGCTTTGCCCAATGTGATGTCGAGCGGCTGGCATCTGCATCAGTCCCTCATCGAGCGAAAGAGCAAGCGCAACGCTTTCGTTCATGCCGATGGTCTGTCGGTGCTCGGGCGGCATTTTCTCGGCGGGCTGATCGCGCATGCGCGCGCGGCGGCCGCCTTCACCACGCCGACGGTCAACGGCTACAAGCGCTA
>DASZQT010000401.1:0-14845 GCA_035549515.1 Pseudolabrys sp.
AGCGAGCCCGGCTCGTTCACCGACTGCACCGCGATGCGCGCGGGGAAACGGCGCGGCGTCGACTCATCGGAATCCCAGCGCACGTCGAGCCAGCGCTCGGGATGGTCCTCGAACTCGCTCAAGGTCGGCGACTGGATCGGATAGATCGTGATACCCTCGCCCGGCGTCAGGATGCCGACGATGCGATCGCCCGGCACCGCGCCGCCATTGGGCGCGAAGCGCACCGGCAAGTCCGAATTGATGCCGCGGATCGGAATGGCCGGACCATTCGTCGCCGCATCCGGCACCTTGAATTTCACCGAGGTGAGCCGCTTCAGGCCGAACCAACCGCTTTCCGGCTTCGGCCTGGCCGCCATGGCGGCGGCGCGCTCCTCCTTGTAGTCGGGATACATCGCGCGCGCGACGTCGGAGGCTTTCAGTTCGCCACGCCCGACCGCCGCCATCACGTCGTCGATGGCGGCGCGCGCGAGCCGCGGCAGCGCGCCGGTGAGCTTCTCGTCCGAATAGGCGATCTTGGCACGCTGGAACAGGCGCTCGACGATGCGGCGGCCGAAGCCGGTATATTGCACGCGGACCGCCGCGCGCGTCGCGCGCCGGATCGAGGCGCGTGCCTTGCCGGTGACCACGATCGATTCCCAGGCCGCGGGCGGCGCGGTCTGCGCCTTCGACGTGATGATCTCGACCTCGTCGCCATTGACCAGTTCGGAAGTGAGCGGCGCGATCTTGCCGTTGATCTTGCTGCCGACCGCGGTGTTGCCGACATCGGTGTGTACCGCATAGGCAAAATCGATCGGCGTCGCCTTGCGCGGCAGCGCGATCAGCTTGCCCTTGGGCGTGAAGCAGAACACCTGGTCGTGGAATAGTTCGAGCTTGGTGTGCTCGAGGAATTCTTCCGGGTTGGAGCCTTCCGCCAGCAATTCGATGGTGCGGCGCAGCCAAGCATAGGCCGTCGACTCGCGCGACAGAAGCTCGGTGGGCGAGCCGCTGCCGTCCTTGTAGAGCGCGTGCGCGGCGATGCCGTATTCGGCGATTTCGTGCATTTCGAGCGTGCGGATCTGCAATTCGACGCGCTGGCGCCCCGGGCCGATCACGGTGGTGTGGATCGACTGGTAGTCGTTGGCTTTCGGCGTGGAGACGTAATCCTTGAAACGTCCCGGCACCATCGGCCATGTCGTATGCACGATGCCGAGCGCCTGATAGCAGTCGGCCAGCGTCTTCACGATCACGCGGAAGCCGAAGATGTCGGACAATTGTTCAAAGCCGACCGACTTGCGTTCCATCTTGCGCCAGATCGAATAGGCGCGTTTGCGCCTTCCCTTCACCACCGCCCTGATGCCGCGATCGGCGAGCTTCTTGGTGAGTTGCCGTTCGATCTCCGAGATCACCAGCCGGCTGCGTTCTTCCAAGGCGTCGAGCCGCGCGCTCACCACCTTATAGGCTTCCGGATAGAGCTCGCGGAACGCCAGGTCATCGAGCTCGTCGCGCATCTCCTGCATGCCCATGCGGCCGGCGAGCGGCGCATAGATGTCGAGCGTCTCCTCGGCGATGCGGCGACGCGATTCGGCGCGCATGTAATGCAGCGTGCGCATATTGTGCAGCCGGTCGGCGAGCTTGATCAGCAGCACGCGCACGTCGTCGGCGATCGCAAGCAGCAGCTTGCGCAGGTTCTCGGCCTGCTTGGCTTCCTTGGTGACGAGGTCGAGCTTTTTCAGCTTGGTCAGGCCCTCGACCAAGCGGCCGATGTCCGGTCCGAACAATTGGTCGATCTCGGCGCGGGTCGCCGCCGTATCCTCGATGGTATCGTGCAAGAGCGCGGCGGCGATGGTCGCATCGTCGAGCTTGAGGTCGGTCAGGATCGCCGCCACCTCGATCGGGTGCGAGAAGTAAGGATCGCCGGAAGCGCGTCGCTGATCGCCATGCGCCTTCATGGCATAGACATAGGCGCGGTTGAGCAGCGCCTCGTCAGTATTCGGATTGTATGCGCGCACCCGTTCGACCAGGTCATATTGCCGCATCATCTGCGGCTTGCGCGCGGCCTGAACCGGCCGCGTCATAGTGTCCGGCTCGGCCAGGGCGGCGGACAGCGGTGCCCGCGTCGGGGACTGCTTCTGCATGCGCGGCAGGTCGGTGCGCGGTCGCGTCATTCCAGGGCCTTCCCAGGGTGCCTGCGGGTGCCGCCGACCACCGAAGCGGCGCGTGCGACGGGTCGCGGATCGCTTAGATATCACCCCGTTTCCCTGCGCTCGCAAGGCTTTGCACCGACGACCCGATAAAAAGGCAAACGGCCCGGCGTTTGAGGCCGGGCCGTTTATACGAAATTGATAACCGTCGCGAAGCGCGCTTACTCGCCGTCTTCCTCCGGCACTTCTTCCGGCGGCGCCAGGCCTTCGAGGCCGCGCAGCAGTTCTTCTTCGGTCATGCGGTCGGCGGTGACCTCGGTGTCGTCGTTGTCGACGCCGCCGCCGGCGCCGATCAGCGGAGCCTCCGGCTCGGGTTCGTCGACTTCGACGTATTTCTGCAAGGAATGGATCAGATCTTCCTTCAGATCGCCCGGCGAAACCGTGGTGTCGGCGATCTCGCGCAGCGCCACGACCGGGTTCTTGTCGTTGTCGCGGTCGACGGTAATCTGCGACCCAGACGAGATCATGCGCGCCCGGTGGCTCGCGAGCAGCACGAGGTCGAAGCGGTTCTCAACCTTGTCGATGCAGTCTTCAACGGTGACACGGGCCATCGCTCCGTCACTCCTTCAAGTGGAACTCTGTCCTGGGAACAGCCGCTAGCTATCCCCTATAGCAGGAAATTTCAAGTTTTTTTGTCTTGGATTACTGGCGCGCCTCTGTTAGCGAGAGGGCGATACGCAAGCAGGCCAGACCGATACGGATTTCCTCGGCAAAGGCGTGATTTGCGGTAAAGCCGAATTGATTATCGGCGCCAGGCGCCGTTCTCATCGCCGGTTCATTGCCGCACGACCCATGCTGCCCCGCTCGCCGGGAGTTAAGCCGCACGACAATCAGGCTCGCATTGCCGGGATAGTGACCAGATTTGTGAGAGACAGCAGCCATGACCGTTCCAGGCGAAAAGATCGCATTGTTCATTGACGGCGCCAATCTTTACGCAACCGCCAAATCGCTCGGCTTCGATATCGACTACAAGCGCCTGCTGCGCGAATTTCAATCGCGCGGCTATCTGCTGCGTGCCTTCTATTACACCGCGGTGATCGAGGATCAGGAATATTCCTCCATCCGTCCGCTGATCGATTGGCTCGATTACAACGGCTATTCGGTCGTCACCAAGGCGACCAAGGAATTCGTCGACCAGACCGGCCGCCGCAAGGTCAAAGGCAACATGGACATCGAGCTCGCGGTCGACGCCATGGAGATTGCCGGCACGATCGACCACATGGTTCTGTTCTCCGGCGACGGCGATTTCCGTTCGTTGGTGGAAGCGGTCCAGCGCAAGGGCGTGCGCGTGACCGTGGTCTCGACCATCACCACGCAGCCGCCGATGGTGGCGGACGAACTGCGCCGGCAGGCCGACATCTTCGTCGACATCGTCACGCTCCAAAGCAAGATCGGCCGCGACGCTTCGGAACGGCCGCCGCGGGAGCCGCGCGAGCCGCGGGGTCCCCGCGAGGAGCGCGAGCCTGGCCACACGCCGCAATTCCTGCAACGCTCGACCGCTCCGCAGCGGCCGGCCGCCGCGCCGGTCGGCGCCGATGACGACGACGAGTCCTACGAATAGTCGCAGGTCATGGCCGCAACGGGGGACGAACCGGGGCGCGACTGTCCGCGCTGTCCGCGGCTGGTGGCGTTCCGCAAGACTTGGCGCGCGCAGGAGCCGACCTGGTTCAACGCGCCGGTTCCCTCGTTCGGGCCTGTCGACGCGCGCCTCCTGATCGTGGGCTTAGCGCCCGGCCTGCAAGGCGCCAACCGCACCGGCCGCCCGTTCACCGGCGATTATGCCGGCGTGCTGCTCTACGAGACGCTTAAGCGCTACGGCTTCGCCCGCGGTGAATATGCCGCGCATCCGGATGACGGGCTCACCCTCACCGACTGCCGCATCAGCAATGCGGTGCGTTGCGTGCCGCCGGAGAACAAGCCGACCTCGGCCGAGATCAACACCTGCCGGCATTTTCTCATCCCCACCATCGCCGGGATGAAGAAGCTGCGCGCGATCGTGGCGCTCGGGCGCATCGCGCATGACAGCGTGGTAACCGCGCTCGGCGCCAAGAAATCAAAGACGCCGTTCAGCCACGGCGGCCGCAATACACTCGACAAGCTGGTGCTGTTCTCGAGCTATCACTGCTCGCGCTACAACACCAATACCGGCGTTCTCACGCCAGAGATGTTTCGCGCCGTGTTCTCCGCCGTGCGAACGGAACTGGACGGCGCTCACGCCGACGAACGACTCCAGGCGGCCGGCTCGAAGCGCGCATAGATGAATTGGATGCGGTCGATCTCGCTGCCGCTGCGTCCGGCGAAACCGAGCAGGAATGCACCGTCCGGCACCTTCCATTCGAATGGGTTGCCGCCCTCGCGGCCGCCGTCGAGCACATCGCCATTGCTGATCCTGAAGGTCAGATGGTCGACCCGGCCGCCGCTGCGTCCGTTCACCTTGGTCACCACATTGCCCGGCTGCAGCGCCAACCTGTTGCCCAGACTGCCGCCCCCGCCGCCATGCTCCGCGTTCCAGGCGCCGGCCGTGTTCTGATAGGTGGTGATGAGCCGGTCGATGCGCGCGCCGCTGCGCAATTGCAAGGCGGTGATACGAGTCTGCTGCGGCACGAAGGTATTGACGTCGACGTCGTCGAACGGCTCGCCGCCCCCGCCGCCATAGGCGTCCGAGCGTCCGACCTTGTAAACCAGCGCGGGCGTGCCGTCGGCGAGCGAGGGCAGATTGGGCGTTTCGAATTTGCCCGTTGGATCGGCTTCGTAGCGCTCGATCAAGGCATTGACCGTGTCGTGATCGGTCTTGGCCTGCGCGCCGGTCTTGGCGACCTTGTCGTCGCTGTAGCCGCCGTAGAATTTATAGACCGACTGGATCCAGGCGATCTGGTTCTGCAATTCCTGAATCTGCACCAGCGGCTTGGTGAGCCCGTCGACCACGCTATCGCCGACGAAGAACCTGCGGTTGCCGGCGACCGGCTCGAAATCGCCGAAGCCCGCCACCCGCTCGTAACCGGTGGTGTCGTAGCCGATGATGGCGGGCGCGGTGAGCGCGAGCGAGGGGAACGCGAGCGCGAAGGAAATGATCTGGTCGCTGGGCGGAAACTTCGGGTCCTTGATACCCGACATGTTCTGGTCGAGCGTCGAGCGTGTCTTGGATGATGAGTTGAACGAGCTGATCTTGGCCTGCAACGAGGCGTCGACCGAGCCGCCTTGCAGGATGCCGTGCGCCTTCATCGACAGCGTGAGCTCGGTCTGCTCCTCGCGGGTCTGCGAATAATAGGTATAGACCGCGTAATACTCGCCGCCCTCCGACACCGACGACAGATAGCTGTCGCCATAGACGCGGAAGAAGTCGCGCATTTCCTTGTCGCCCGCCGGCGGCTTGATGCCGTCCTTGAGGCGCACGTCGGTCATCGTGTCCATGCCCTGCAAATGGCGCGCATAGACGACGATGGAGACGCTGTAGGTGGTGACCTTCAGGCTGTGCACAAATCGCAGCTTCTGATCGAGACTGCCGATCGGCCCGAAGCTGATCGCCAGCGACTGGTCGATCTCGAGCGCTTCGCACAGCGTTTCGAGATCGGTGCAGATACGATAGTTGACCGAACTGGTGCCGCCGACGCGCTTGGTTTCGCCCGCGAGCGCGGTGGACAGCCCGCCGCCGGTCACGCTGTCATAGCCTTGGAAGACGGCGACCGGTTTCGGCAGCGCGGCCTGTGCTTCGGCTTGCGCGGTTTGGGTCGCGGCGGCGGTGGCTTCGGCCATGGGATCCTCCTTCACGACGCCGGCGCGGCTTGGCGCGCCGGCAGCGGGCAATATCAACCCGCAACAGGCTCAATCTATTATTAGTTGTATACAATACGTCTAACAACCTTAGAGGGCAATCCCTCGCCGCCGGAAAATCAGCTCGATAATGAAAGCGCGAGAACGAACGGAACCCGGCTCGCGATGGCCACGGCTGTTCAGATTCGGTGGGAACGGCGCGGCATCTCGATGCCGATCAGCCGCGAATGCGCTTCACGCTCGCGCCGCCTCCAGCCACGCCACCACTTCCTCGGCGTTTTTGTCGGGCGGAAACACCGGGTAGAACACCTTCGTAATGACGCCGTCGTCGATGACCAGCGCCATGCGCTTGATGAGCGTCATGCCGGCGACCGTGAAGGTCGGCAGGTTGAGCGCGGTCGCGAAGGCGAGCTTGTCGTCCGACAGGATCGCGAACGGCAGATGCAGGCGCCCGGCCGCTTCCTGCTGATAAGCCGTATCCTGCGTCGACAGGCCGTAGACATAGCGCACGCCAAGGCGGGTCAGCTCGGCGAAATGATCGCGGAAGCCGCAGGACTGCGGCGTGCAGCCGCGCGCGCCGGGGATGTCGTTCCAGCCCGGCGGCAGTTCGACGCCCGGCACGCCGGTGCGCGGATAGACATAGAGCACGGTGCGACCGGGCAGTTGCGCCAAGCTGACGCGCGTGCCGTCGGTCGCCGGCAATGCGATGTCCGGAAGCCGCATGCCCATGAGATGGCGCGCCGCGCCATCGTCTTCAGGCGCCGGGATGTCGGGTGGAAGAATGTTGGGATTATGCGTGCCCGGTGCTTCAGCCATTGCTTGTCCCCTCCCCTGAAACGTAGCTCATGAACTCCATCAGCGAGCCGTCGGGGTCGCGGAAATAGACCGAGGTGCCCGGCCCCTTGGCGCCGAAACGCGTGAGCGGCCCGCGCTCGACCGCCACGCCATGCGCATTCAGATGCGCGACGGCGTCGGCGATCGGTCCCATCCACTCGAAGCAGAGATCGCTGTTGCCGGGGGCAACCGGCAACCGGGCCACTTCCGCCGGCGTCACGCCCGGACCGTGCACGTTGAGCTGCTTGTCGCCGAAGCGATAGGCGTGGCCGACCGGCCGCGCGACGAGCTCGGCGCCCATCACCTCGCTATAGAATTTATTGGAACGCGCCCAGTCGCTGACATGGATGACGCAATGGTCGAGCTTGGTCGGCGGGGCCATGCTTCACACTCCTAGTTTCCGACCCACGCGGGTCGCCACTTCGCGGCGCTCCTCGTTGAGCTTGGCCAGCCGCGCGCGCAGCGCCGCGAGCGTTTCCGGCGCGGCTGTCGCCGGCGAGCCGGAATCGAAAGGCGGATCGGGATCGTACTCGATCTGAAGCTGGATCTCGCGCGCCACCGCCTCGCCTTCCAGAATAGCGGCCAGCGTGAGCGCGAAGTCGATGCCGGAGGCGACGCCCGCGCCGGTCACCACATTGCCGTCGACCACCACGCGCTCGCGTGTTGGAATGGCGCCCATCAGCGCCAGATGATCGATGGCCGCCCAATGGCAGGTGGCGCGCTTGCCCTTCAACAGCCCGGCCGCCGCCAGCACGAGCGAGCCGGTGCAGACCGAGGTAATGAATTGGGCGGAAGCCGCCTGCCGGCGCAGGAAGCCGAGCGCTTCCTGGTCTTCCATCAGGTCTTGCTGGCCGGGCCCGCCCGGCACCATGACGACGTCGAGCGGCGGGCAGTCGGCATAGCTGACCGTGGGCAGGATCTGCATGCCACGGTCGGTGGTCACGGGATCGAGCGTCCGGGCGATGAGATGAACCGTCGTATTCGGCAGCCGCGCCAACACCTCGTAAGGCCCGGTCATATCGAGCTGGGTCAGGCGCGGGAAGATCAGCATTCCGATGTGACGCGGCATCGTCGCCTCGCGGGAAGCCGTTAAAGCCGAGCAAAAGAGCTACATGAGAGATAAGAGACAAGGCCCTAGCTGGGAAATTGATTCTTTTGATTGCGCCTTCGTCCAAATCGAATAGTTGACGGCCAGTTTCGGGTTTCGTCGCGCTCCGGGCTTCCGCTCGTCCCCGCGAAACCGGGGACCCAGCTGTGAGTTAGAGCTGGATTCCCGCTTGCACGGGAATGAGCGGTGGGTTGGGGCTCCCTACTCGACTCTAACCCTTCATCCGCATCAGCCGGCTGCGCTCGCGGTCCCAGGAGCGCTTCTTCTCGGTCTCCCGCTTGTCGTGCAGCTTCTTGCCGCGCCCGAGCGCGATCTCGACCTTCGCCCGGCCCCTCTCGTTAAAGTAGAGCTTGAGCGGCACGATGGTCATGCCCTCGCGCTCGACCGCGCCGGCGAGCTTGTTGATCTCGCGCTCGTGCAAGAGCAGTTTGCGCGGCCGCTTCGGCGCGTGATTGAAGTGGCTCGCCTGCAGGTATTCCGGAATATTGGCGTTCACCAGCCACAGCTCGCCGCCGCGCGCGTCGGCGTAGGATTCGGCGATGGTGGCCTTGCCCGCGCGCAACGACTTCACCTCGCTGCCGGTGAGCGCAATGCCGGCCTCGAAGGTCTCGCCGATCTCGTAGTTGAAGCGCGCCCGGCGGTTGTCGGCGACCACCTTGAAGCGGCGCTCGGGTTTAGCGGCCATGGAATCCGATTCAGGGTTGGCGCGCCTTCAAGAGGTCGCGGATTTCGGCGAGCAATTGTTCCTGCTTCGATAATGGCGGGGCCTTCTCAGCCTCCTTGCGAACGAGCTTGTTGAGGCCGCGGATCGCGAGGAAGAGCACGAAAGCAATGATGATGAAGTTGATCGTGACGGTAAGAAACTTCCCATAAGCTAGTACAGCACCTTGCTTTTTTGCCTCTTCCAGAGACGCCGCCGTGACCTTGGCCGAAAGCGGGATATAGTAATTCGAAAAGTCGAGTCCACCGGTGATCGCGCCGATCACCGGCATGATGACGTCGCCGACCAGCGAGGTCACGATGGCGCCGAAGGCCGCGCCGATGATGACGCCGACCGCGAGATCGACCACATTGCCGCGCAGAGCAAATTTCTTGAATTCCTCGAGCATGGGCTCGTCCCTCCCAATGCCGGAACGGGCCGGCATCCCGATGCCGGCCATCCAAGACTGACGGCTCCGGCTAGTTGATCAGCCCGGCATGTACCATGGCCTCGCGCACCTTGGCCTTGGAGGCCTCCGACAGCGGCACCATGGGCAGACGTACTTCGTCGGCCATCTTGCCGAGCAGCGCCAGCGCGTATTTGGCCGGCGACGGATTGGTCTCGACAAACAGGTTCTGATGCAGCGGCATCAGCTTGTCCTGCAGCGTGAGCGCGGCGGCGTAATCGCCCTTGAGACAGGCGCTCTGGAATTCCGCGCACAGCCGTGGCGCCACGTTCGAGGTCACCGAGATGCAGCCGTGCCCGCCATGCGCCATGAAGCCGAGGCAGGTCCCGTCCTCGCCCGAGAGCTGATTGAAGTCCGGCCCGATCGCGGCGCGTTGCTGCGACACCCGCACCATGTTGGCGGTGGCATCTTTCACGCCGGCAATGTTCTTGAGCTCATAGAGCCGCTTCATGGTGTCGACCGACATGTCGATCACCGAACGGGCCGGGATGTTGTAGATGATGATCGGAATTCCGATGGCATCGTTAATGGCCTTGAAATGCTGGTACAGCCCTTCCTGGGTCGGCTTGTTGTAATAGGGCGTCACGATCAGCACGGCATCGGCGCCCGCCTTCTCGGCGTGCTTGGCGAAATCGATCGCCTCGGCGGTCGAGTTGGAACCGGCGCCCGCGATCACCGGAACCCGGCCCTTTGCGCGATCCCTGGCCTGATCGACACACCATTCCACCACCTGCTTGTGCTCGTCATGCGATAAAGTGGGGCTTTCGCCCGTGGTTCCCACCGGAACCAGGCCATTGGTGCCTTCTTCGATCTGCCAGTCCACCAGGGCGCGGAACGCCTTTTCGTCGACCGCGCCGCTTTTGAACGGCGTGACGAGGGCGGTAAAGGATCCCCGAAAGCTCGTCTTGGCGGTCATGGCTCGCTACTCCGGCAAAAGGTCAAGCGACATAGATATCGGGTCGTCGGCCGCGATGAAAGCCCCGACGCGCCCGAATAGGGGTTGCCCTGCCCCGCTTTCGCCCCCGTCGCGGCATAGGGTCGCGAACCTAGGGATTCGGGGTATCCCTTCGTCCCCCAGAATGGCCTAATGGAAACACGCGGCCCGCGCGAATCGGGCAAGGCAGGTAAACGCAGGCAAGGGACTAACAAGGGACTGAATGACGCCGCGCGATCGCAGACGCCTTGGTGTGACTTTGGCCGTTGCGGCAGCGGTCGCGCTCGCCATGGGTCCGGCGCTCGCCGCGGTCAAGAAAAAGGTCCCGATGCCACAACGGCGCCCGGCCGCCATCCATGCCGCCGCGACGCACGGCAAGGGCAAAGCAGCCGCCCATACTGCCGCCCATGCTGCCGCCCATACTAAAGCGATTGCCAAAGCGACGATGCGCGACGTGCCGATGCCGCGCCGACGCCCCGAGATTGCGAGGCGCGAGATCGCGGTCGCCACGGCCGATGTCGGCGGCGCGCTGCGCGGCTCCGTGCCGGCGCCGCCGAAATTCGTGCCCGCACCGGCTCCCGCCGCCCCCCCGGCACTGGCCCCGGCGCCCACCGCGCGCGGCCTCCCCACCAAGCCTTTTGCGATCACACCGACGGCTTCCACCTCGGCTGCCGATCTCGACGCGCTCAAGCGCGTGATCGAGGCGGCGCGCAAGGGCCGCGAGGCCGACGCCAACGAGGCGCAGCGCGCCATCGCCGATCCGCTGGCGCGCAAGCTCGCCGAATACATGATCCTGCGCTCGGACAATACCAATCCGACTTTCGAGCGCTACGCCGCCTTCATGGACGCCAATCCGAGCTGGCCGCATGCGGCGCTGTTCCGGCGCCGCGCCGAAAACGCGCTGTGGAACGACAAGGTCGACGACGCCACCGTGCGCGCGTTCTTCGCCGTCCATAAGCCGCGCACCGCCAAGGGTCATTTCGTGCTGGCGCGCGTGCTGCTCGCGCAGGGCGACCGCGAAGGCGCCGCAGCCTTGGTGCGTGCCGCCTGGCGCTACGAGGATTGCAGCGCCGAGGTCGAGAAGATGGCGCTCGACATGTTCGGCGGCCTGATCACGCGCGCCGACGATCAGGTGCGCATGGAGACCCGTTTCTATGACGGCGACGTCGCGGCCGGCATGCGCGCCGGCGAGCGGCTTGGCGGCAGCCAGCTCGCCATCGCACGCGCACGCGCCGCGGTGATCAAGCGCGCCGGCAATGCCAAGGCGCTGCTCGACGACGTGCCAAGCGCGGCACGCGGCGACGCCGGCTACATTTTCGCGCGCGCGCAATGGCTGCGGAAAAACAACAAGCTGGAGGACGCCGGCCGCCTGATCCTGAGCGCGCCGCATGATGCCGCCTCCGTGATCGATCCCGATCAGTGGTGGATCGAGCGCCGCATCCTGGTGCGCCGCCTGCTCGACGAGCACGATGCACAGACCGCCTACCGGGTCGCGCGCGACGCGGCCACACCGCACCGCGGCAATTACCGCGTCGATCAGCAATTCACCGCCGGCTGGATCGCGTTGCGCTTCCTGCACGATCCCAAGACCGCGGCCGCGCATTTCGCCTTGATCCCGGCCGACACCAAGAACCCGCAGGCGCTCGGGCGCCGCGGCTATTGGCTCGGCCGCGCCGCCGAGGCCATGGGCCATATGGCGGAGGCCAAGGCCTATTACGAACAAGGCGCCCGCCACAGCGCCACCTATTACGGCCAGCTCGCGCGCGGCCGGCTCGGCCTGCCCGATCTCGGCCTGCGCGGTCCGCCGCATTTGACCGGCGAACAGCGCAGCATCCTGGCGCGCTCGGAAATCGTGCGTGCGGTGGAGATCCTCTACGCGCTCAATGAGCGCGACATGCTGGCCTCGATCTATGCCGAACTGGGCGAAAGTGCCGACGATGTCGCCGGCATGACCATGCTGGCCGAAATCGCCGCCCGTCATCACGACGGCCGCGCGGTGGTGCTGCTTGGCGGCGGCGCTTTCAGCCGCGGGCTGCCGCTCGACTACTATGCTTATCCCGCCATCGGCCTGCCGAACTATTCGCCGATCGCGCCGCCGATCGACTGGGCGGTGGCCTATTCGATCGCGCGCCAGGAGAGCCATTTCAATCAGAAGGTCGTCTCGGGCGCGCACGCCATGGGGCTGATGCAGGTGACGCCGGAAGCCGCCATCGACACCGCCAAGCGCTACAAGGTCTCATACAACCGCGGCCGCCTGCTCAGCGATCCGGTCTACAACATGCAGATGGGCGCGGCCGAACTGTCCATGCTGCTCGGCACCTATAACGGCTCCTATATCCTCACTTTCGCCGGTTACAATGCCGGGCGCGGCCGCGTGCACCAGTGGATCACGGCCTATGGCGACCCGCGCGATCCTCATGTCGATCCGGTCGACTGGGTCGAGCGCATTCCACTCGCCGAGACGCGCAATTACGTACAGCGGATCATGGAGAACCTGCAGGTCTACCGCACCCGCTTCGGCGGCAGTTCGCGGCTGGTGATCGAAGCCGACATCCGGCGCGGCGGGACGAATTAGCGGCTATTGATGGCCGTCATCCCGGGCGGTACGTAAACTTAACGCGGGCATCGACTCTCCACGTCATGGCCGGGCTTGTCCCGGCCATCCGCGTCTTTTGCCTGGGTTGCGCTAAAAGAAGGACGGGGATGCCCGCGACAAGCGCGGGCATGACGGAGTAAAAGCCGGCGCCGGTGAACCACCATGACCGAAGAGCAGCCCCCCACCTCCACCTTCGTCGCCGCCACCGACGGCCTCAGGCTGCATGTGCGCCTGCATGGCCGACGCGTCGCGGGCGCCCTGCCCGTCGTGTGCCTGCCCGGCCTCACGCATACCGCCGCGCATTTCGAGCCGCTCGCCAGCGCGCTCGCGCGCGATCCGGCTCGCCCGCGCCAGGTGATCGCGCTTGATTATCGCGGGCGCGGGCTGTCCGACTACGATCCCGATCCTGCGCACTACAATGTGCAGACCGAGCTCGCCGATGTGCTGACCGTGACGGCGGCGCTCGATTGCCAGCCAGCGGTGTACATCGGCACCTCGCGCGGTGGCATCCTGTCGATGCTGCTTGCCACCGTGCGGCCCGACATCATGGCCGGCGTGGTGCTCAACGACATCGGCCCCGTGATCGAGATGGACGGTCTCCTGCACATCAAGTCCTATGTCGGAAAGCTGCCGCGCATCGAGACTGTCGAGCAAGGCGCCGAGTCGCTGCGCCGGCTGTTCGCGCCGCAGTTTCCCAAGCTGACGATGGATGACTGGCTCGCCGCCGCGCGCCGCACTTTCAAATTGCAAGACGGACGGCTGGTCCCGACCTACGACATCGCGCTGTCCAAGACGCTTGAGAGCGTCGATGCCGAGCATCCGCTGCCGCCGCTGTGGGAGGCATTCGACGCGCTGAAGGACGTGCCGGCGATGGCGATCCGCGGCGCAAATTCCACTCTGCTCTCACCGGCAACGCTGCGCGACATGGCGGCGCACCATCCCGGGCTCGAAACGCTGGAAGTGCCGGACCAGGGCCATCCGCCGTTGCTCGCCGAGCCGGACGTGATCGCCCGCATCGCGGATTTCATCGACCGGTGCGGGCGGGTGAACGGCTGAGCACAACCCGTCCGCTTCGCGCATCGCTGTAGAGTCGATGTCGATTGAACGGCGATGACTAACCGTACGGCGTCATGCGCGGGGCTTGACCCGCGCATCCATGATGCGATCCGACCAAATCAGGCGCTACGTACCGCAGTCAATGTGGATGCTTCTCATGGATTGCCGGGTCGAGCCCGGCAATGACCGCGATCGAGAGGCTCATCAAAACTGAATGCGCCTCAATGCCCCGCCATGTGGCGGCCGATCTCGGTCAAGTCGGCTTGCGCCGCCGGCGCTTCGTAGACAAAGCTGCCGTTGAAGATGACCACGATGCGGTCGGCCAATTCCAGCAGTTCGTCGAGGTCCTCGCTCACCAGCAGCACGGCCGCGCCCCGATTGCGCACCGCCATGATCTCGGCATGAATCTGCGCCACCGCCGCGAAGTCGAGGCCGAAGCAGGGATTGGCGGCGATCATGATGTCGACCTCGCCGCCCAGTTCGCGCGCCAGCACCGCGCGCTGCACATTGCCGCCCGATAGCGCGCCGATCGGCGTGTCGGGGCCGCGCGTCTTGATCTTGTAATCGGCGATCTTGCGCAGCGCCTGCGCGCGCATGGCGGCCCCGTTCAGCCACCAGCCGCCGGAGGCGAAGGGCGCGCGATCGAACTCGCGGAACGCCAGGTTCTCGGCGACGCTCATGCCGGCGACACAGGCGTTCTTGAGCGGCTCCTCCGGCAGGCACGACACCTTGCGCTCGTGCATCTCCTCGCGCGTCGCGTGATAGAGTTCGCCGTCGACCACGACCTCGCCGCTCTCGGGCGCGCGCTGGCCGGCCAGCACTTCGACCAGTTGGCGCTGACCGTTGCCCGACACGCCGGCGACGCCGACGATCTCGCCGCCGCGGATGGTGAGCGACAAATCGCGCAGCGCCGGCTGCCCGGCATCGTCGAGCGCGTTGAGCTTGGCGATGTGCAGGCGCGGAATGCCGAATTCGCCCGAGCGCGCCGGCTGCACGGTCAACTGTTCTGCGCCGATCATGTCGCGCGCCATGGCGTCCGGCGTCAGATCCTTGACCAGTCCGCCGCCGGCGAGCTTGCCGCGGCGCAGGATGGTGACTTCGTCGGCGAAGGCCATCACCTCGCGGAATTTGTGGGTGATCATCAGGATGGTCAGTTCGCTACGTTCGACCATGCCGCGCAGCAGCCCGAGCACCTCGTCG
>DASZQT010000402.1:0-6574 GCA_035549515.1 Pseudolabrys sp.
TTCCTCTCCGGCCCGCTCACCCGCTTCGGTCTTGCCGTCGCGGTGCTCGCCTGCCTGATCGATCAGGCGAGCAAGCTCTACCTCTTGTTCGTCTTCAACCTCGCCGCGCGCGGGCCGGTGCAGGTGACGCCCTTCATCGACTTCGTGCTCACCCGCAACACCGGCATCAGCTACGGCCTGTTCCAGACGCAAGGGGAACTTGGGCAATGGGTGCTGCTCGGCTTCAAGGCCGTCGCGGTCATCCTGCTCTGGGTCTGGCTGACGCGCGCGCGCGAGCGGCTCACGGCGCTTTCGCTCGGCCTTATCATCGGCGGCGCCATCGGCAACGCCATCGACCGCCTGGCCTATGGCTGGGTAGCCGATTTTGTGTTTTTCCACCTCTCCGGGTCCGGCTGGCGGTTTAACTGGTACGTCTTTAACCTCGCCGATGTGGCCATCGTTGCGGGGGTGGTCGGCCTGCTGTATGAATCCCTGAAAGGGGACCGCGCCGTAAAAGCGCCCTGATCCGCCGCAATAGTTTTGCGTAATCTTACCTGAGTCCTTGAGGATTCAGCGTTTTCGAGGCAGGGATCGATGCGCCCGACACGCTCGAGAGTAAATTTCGCCTTCGCCGCATTCGGCCTGGCGCTGACCGCCGCCCTCCTGGCCGCGCCCACTTTGGCGCGCGCGCAGGACGACGATGACGCGCCGGCGGACACCAAGTTCCTCCGCAGCATCCTCGAGGGCATCGGCCTGCAGCGCGACGGCTCCGCGGGCATTAACTACCAGGAACGCGCGCCGCTGGTCATTCCGCCGAACCACGACCTGCCGCCGCCGGAGAGCGCCACCGGCTCGGTCGCGAGCAATCCGGCCTGGCCGAAAGACCCGGACGTTCAGCGCGCCAAACTGGATAAGAAAATGGAGCGCCAGCGCGCCAGCATAGGCGCCGGCGAGCAGATCATGCACGACGAGCGCGTGCTGCGCCCGAACGAGTTGACCCCGGGCGGCAGCCCGAGGACGCGGCCGAGCGGGGTTCGCGAGAGCACCCCGGAGGGGTTCGACGGTTCGCTCATGTCGCCTTCGCAGCTCGGCTACAAAGGCGGTTTGTTCGGCAACATGTTCGGGAAGAAGGACGATCAGGAATCCGTCCGCTTCACCGGCGAGCCGAAGCGGGAAGCCTTGACCGATCCGCCGGTCGGCTATCAGACGCCGTCGCCGGATCAGCCCTATGGAAAAGGCAGGGCCGCCGCGGCTAAGCCGACGAACGACTACATCACGCGTGGCGAAGTCAAGTAAGTCGCGCGCGCAGGCGACCCTCGTCGCGGCCCGCTTGTCGAGCCGCGAATTTCTGATCTGACTGCGCGTGGGGCGCGCCAACCGCAAGGGTTTGCAAACTTGCCATCCAGAATGAAGACTTTCGCCGTCGCGGCCCTGCTGGTCGCGGCCGGGCCGACTTTTGCCGCGGAACCGAATGCCGCCAAGGTCGCCGACTACACGCTCGACAATGGGTTGGAACTGGTGGTCATCCCCGACCACCGCGCGCCCGTCGTCACCCACATGATCTGGTACAAGGTCGGCTCCGCCGACGAGACGGCGGGCAAGTCGGGACTGGCGCATTTCCTCGAACATCTGATGTTCAAGGGCACGGCGAAGAATCCGGCCGGGCGCTTCTCGCAAGTGGTCGCGCGCATCGGCGGCCAGGAGAACGCCTTCACCTCGACCGATTACACCGCCTATTTCCAGCGCGTGCCGAGCAACGATCTCAAGCGCGTGATGGAATTCGAGGCCGACCGCATGACCGGCCTGCAATTGACCGACGCGGTGGTGCTGCCCGAGCGCGATGTGATTCTCGAAGAGGAGAACATGCGCGTCGAGAACAATCCGCGCGCGCGCCTCGACATCCAGATCGACGCGGCGCTCTTCCTCAATCACCCCTATGGCAAGCCGGTCATCGGTTGGCGCCACGAAATGGAAGGCCTCACCCGCGACGACGCCATCGGATTCTATCGCCGCTTCTACGGTCCCAACAACGCGGTGGTCGTGATCGCCGGCGATGTCGAGCCCACCGAGGCGCGCAAGCTCGCCGAGGAAACCTACGGCAAGGTCGCCCGCCACAACGCCATTCCGCCGCGCGCGCGCCCGCAGGAGCCGCCTCCGGTCGCGGTGCGTTCGCTCACGCTTGCCGATCCGCGCGTCGAGATACCGGTGATGCAGCGCGCCTATCTGGTGCCGTCGTTCCACACCGCCAAGCCCGGGCAGTCGGAGGCGCTGGAAGTGCTGGCGCATATCCTGGGCGCGGGCTCCAACAGCCGGCTCTATCGCGCGCTGGTGGTGGACAAGAATGTCGCCGTCTCGGCCGCCGCCTGGTACGACTCCTCGGCCTTCGACATGTCGAAGCTGGGCGTTTACGCCTCGCCGCGCCCGGGCGTCACGCTGCCCGATCTCGAGGCCGCGACCGACGCCGTGCTCGCGGATGTGATCGCCAAGGGCATCACGGCGGAAGAGCTGGAGCGGGCGAAGACCAAGCTGATCGCCGACGCGGTCTATGCGCAGGATAACCAGGCCACCATGGCCCGCTGGTACGGGTCGGCGCTGACCACAGGCTCGACCGTCAAGGATGTCGAGCGCTGGCCGGACCGCATCCGCAAAGTGACCGCCGAAGAGGTGAACGAGGCCGCCCGCACCTGGCTCGACCAGCGCCGCTCGGTCACCGGTTTCCTGATCAAAGACAAAAGCCCGCAAGCGGAGAAGCGCTCATGAGCCGGCTCACTGCCTCTATCGCGCTTGCCGCGCTTGCTTTCCTGGCCGCGGCGCCGGCGGCGTCCGCCGTTGAGATCGAGCAAATCGTCAGCCCGTCCGGCATCCACGCCTGGCTGGTGCGCGAGCAGACCACCCCGCTGGTCGCGCTCAATTACGCCTTCCACGGCGGTTCCAGCCAGGATCAAGCCGACAAGACCGGCACCGCCAATTTCGTCGCCGACACACTCGACGAGGGCGCCGGCGATCTCGACAGCAAGGCCTATCACGAGAAGCTGGAAAATCACGCCATCGAGCTTTCCTTCGATGTCGGGCGCGACTATTTCCGCGGCTCGCTGCGCACCCTCAACGAGCACCGCGAGGAAGCCTTCGACCTGCTGGCGCTCGCATTGAGTAAGCCGCGCTTCGACGCCGAGGCGCTCGAGCGGGTGCGCGGACAGGAACTGGCCGGGCTGCGCCGCGCGACCACCAATCCCAACGACCTCGCTTCCCGGCGCTGGTGGGCGACGGCCTTCCCCGACCACCCTTACGGCCGCGAGACGCGGGGTACTCTGGAGAGCGTGCCGCGCATCACCGCCGACGACATGCGCGACTATGTGCATCGGGTGTTCGCGCGCAACGAGCTTACCGTCTCGATCGTCGGCGATGTCGACGCCAAGACCGCCGGCGAATTGATCGACCGCGCCTTCGGCGCGCTGCCGGCCAAAAACGATCTGAAACCGGTGCCGCAGGCAACCGCGCGCGGCATCGGCCGCCGCATCGTCATCAATGTCGACGTGCCGCAGGCGGTGGTCACCTTTGGCGGCAATGGCATCGAGCGCAGCGATCCCGATTTCATGGCGGCCTATATCGTCAACCACATCCTGGGCGGCGGCAGCTTCTCCTCGCGCCTCTATCGCGAGGTGCGTGAAAAGCGTGGTTTGGCCTATGGCGTTTCCGACAGCCTGGTCTGGTTCCGGCGTGCCGCCGTCGTGCTTGGCGGCACCGCCACGCGCGCCGACCGCACCGCCGACGCGCTTTCGATCATCGAGAGCGAGACCAAGCGCATGGCCAAGGAAGGCCCGACCGCCGACGAACTGGCGGCGGCCAAGTCGTATCTGAAGGGCTCCTACGCGCTCTCGCTCGACTCCTCGGGCAAGATCGCGGCGCAGCTCACCCAGATCCAACTCGACAAGCTCGGCGTCGATTATATGCAGCGCCGCGGCGCCATGATCGACGCCGTGACGGTCGCCGATGCCAAGCGGGTGGCCAAGCGGCTCTATGGCGGCGGCATGCTGGTGACGGTCGCCGGCCGCCCGAAAGGGCTGGCGTCGAGCGGAACTCCGGAGTAGCGCGGGCGTTAGGGTTTCCGACTATCGGGTGTCATGGCCGGCCTTGTGCCGGCCATCGCGCTTAGGTAGGCACAGTCCCGCCCCCTTTTCTCGCCCGCCGCCAGCGCGGGCATGACAGCAACGAACGATCTGCCATGCCCCTTAATCAATCCATCGACAACGCCCTCGAAAAGAACATCGGCTCGGACGGCGTTTCCGAAGCGGCCCTCGGTGCCGCGCTCGCGCGCACGCAAGGCGCGCTCGACTGGCTGCGCGCGCGCCATGCCGACGGCGGTCTGCCGCTATTACGGCTGCCGGAGCGCACCGACGATCTCCCCGAAATCCGCGAGGCGGCGGCCAAGCTCGCCGCCGGCGCCAGCGACATCGTCATCCTCGGCACCGGCGGTTCTTCGCTGGGCGGGCAGACGCTGGCGCAGCTTGCCGGCTACGCCGTGCCCGGCGTCGGCGCCTTGCGCAGCGCCCCGCGCCTGCATTTCATCGACAATCTCGACGCGCTCTCGTTCGAAAGCATGCTGGCGCGGCTGCCGCTCGCCACCACGCGCTTTGTGGCCATCTCGAAATCGGGCGGCACTGCCGAGACCCTGATGCAGACCATCGCCGCGCTATCGGCGGTAAAAAATGCCGGCCTCGATGCGCGCGAGCGCTTCCTCGGCATCAGCGAGCCCGAGAAAGCCGGCAAGCGTAACGGCCTTCGCGATCTGCTGACGCGCCATCAGGTGGCGCTGCTCGACCACGACCCCGGCGTCGGCGGGCGCTATTCGGCGCTCACCAATGTCGGACTGCTGCCGGCGGCGGCGCTCGGGCTCGATATCGCCGCCATTCGCCAGGGCGCGGCCGCGGCGTTGGCGCCGGTACTCGCCGGCAAGCCGCCGGCCGAGGTGCCGGCCGCGCTGGGCGCCGCGCTTGCGATCGCCCTCGCGGAAAGCAAAGGCAAGACCATCAGCGTACTGATGGCCTATGCCGACCGGCTTGAGCGCCTGACGCGCTGGTATGTGCAGCTTTGGGCCGAGAGCCTCGGCAAGGACGGCAAGGGCACCACGCCGCTGGCGGCGCTCGGCCCGGTCGATCAGCACAGCCAGGTGCAACTCTTCATCGCCGGACCGCGCGACAAATTGTTCAACGTGCTGACGGTCGAGAGCCGTGGCCTCGGGCCGCGCATGGATGGCGAACTCGCGCGGCTTGCCGGCGAGCCCGGCTTTGCCGGCAAGACCATCGGCGATCTGGTCGCGGCGGAAGGCCGCGCCACCGCCGAGACGCTGGCGAAGAACGGCTGCCCGGTGCGCACGTTTCATCTCGACCGGTTGGACGAGGCGCGGCTGGGCGAGTTGATGATGCACTTCATGCTGGAAACGATTGTTGCGGCGCACTTGCTCGGCATCGATGCCTTCGACCAGCCGGCGGTGGAGGAGGGCAAGGTGCTGGCGAAGAAGTATTTGCTGGGTGGCTGAGCGATCTGCGAAGATGGCGGCGACGCCCCGGCACGCCATTGCATCGACAGGTGACCGATGACTTCCGCCCCGCAGGCCAACGCGAATTCGGAGCTTGCGCATTTCTCGCGCAACCTCACCAAGCTGAACGCCAAGCCGCTGTGGGAGCGCACCACCCGCATGGGGCCCGGCACGAAGGCGGTGCCGGCGATCTGGCGCTACGCCGACATGCGCCCGGAATTGCTGGCGGCTTCCACGCTCATCAGCACCGAACAGGCCGAGCGCCGAGTCTTGATGCTGGAGAATCCCGGCCTGCCGGGCAGCGGCTACATCACGAGCTCGATCTACAGCGGCATGCAGATCATCCTGCCCGGCGAGGTCGCGCGCGCGCATCGCCATTCCTCGAACGCGATGCGCTTCATCATCGAAGGCGTGGGCGCTTATTCGACCGTGGAAGGCGAACGCGTGCCGATGCATCCCGGCGATTTCGTGCTGACGCCGTATTGGACCTGGCACGATCATGGTCACACCGGGACCGAGCCGGTGATCTGGCTCGACGCGCTCGACAATCCCTTCGCTGAAATGTTCGGGACCATGTTCCGCGAGAACTATCCGCACGAGGCGCAGGAATTGTCGCTGCCGGCCGGCGATACGGCCGCCCGCTATGGCGCCGGCCTGATGCCGATTGAAATGAAATCCTCGAAGCTCGCTTCGCCCTTGCTCGCCTATCCTTACGATCGCACGCGCGAAACGCTCGACCAATTGGCGCGCGGCGGCGCGCTCGACCCGGCGCACGGCATCAAGATGCGCTACGTCAACCCGACCACGGGCGGCCATGTGTTCCCGACCATCGCCGTGTTCATCCAATGGCTGCCCAAGCAGTTCTCCGGGCAGACCTATCGCAGCACCGAAAGCTCCGTCTTTTGCGCGGTGGAGGGGAGCGGCCGCGTTCACGCCGGCGATGTCGAGATCGCATTTGAGCCGCACGACATCTTCGTGGTGCCGAGCTGGGTGCCCTACCGCATCACCGCCGACAGCGAATGCGTGCTGTTTTCGTATTCGGATCGCGCCCCGCAGGAA
>DASZQT010000403.1:0-50458 GCA_035549515.1 Pseudolabrys sp.
GGACTGCGTGCTCAAGCCGGTCGCGGTGTTCCCGGACGGCGCGCGCAAGAACGGCGTGCTGGTGATGTGCGAAGTCATGATGCCGGACGGCGTTACCCCGCACCCGACCAACACGCGCGCGACCATCCTCGACGACGAGGGCGCATGGTTCGGCTTCGAGCAGGAGTACTTCTTCTACAAGGACGGCCGCCCGCTCGGCTTCCCCGAGCACGGCTATCCGGCCCCGCAGGGCCCCTACTACACCGGCGTCGGCTTCAAGAACGTCGGCGCGGTCGCGCGCGAGATCGTGGAAGAGCATCTCGAACTCTGCCTGGAAGCGGGCATCAACCATGAAGGCATCAACGCCGAGGTGGCGAAGGGCCAGTGGGAATTCCAGATCTTCGGCAAGGGCTCCAAGACGGCTGCCGACCAGATGTGGATGGCGCGTTATCTGATGATGCGGCTGTGCGAGAAGTACGGCATCGACATCGAATGGCACTGCAAGCCGCTCGGCGACACCGACTGGAACGGCTCGGGCATGCACTCGAACTTCTCGACCAAGTACATGCGCGAGGTTGGCGGCAAGGAATATTTCGAGGCCATGATGAAGGCTTTCGAGAAGAACCTCATGGATCACATCGCCGTCTACGGCCCGGATAACGACAAGCGTCTGACCGGCAAGCACGAGACCGCGCCGTGGAACAAGTTCTCCTATGGCGTGGCCGACCGTGGCGCTTCGATCCGCGTCCCGCACTCGTTCGTCAAGAACGACTACAAGGGCTATCTCGAGGATCGTCGTCCGAACTCGCAAGGAGACCCCTACGCCATCGCCTCGCAGATCCTCAAGACGATCTCGGAAGTCCCGACCGGCGCCAAGGCTGCCGCTTAAGGCCCACCAGATTGACAAGCCAATATGGGGCGCTCTCTCGCGAGAGCGCCCTTTTCGTTTGCCGCCGGTCTCGCGGCGCTTCAGGCCGGCCGAGGTAGCGCGGCCGTCCGGGCTTAGCTGGTTATCGCCTCGACCGTCGCCTGTGCACGCTTGCCGCCGTCGCGGCCGCGCTCCGCCGCGCTCGTGCCCGCCGGCGCGATAAGGTCATGGTCCTCCGGCTCGGATTCGGCCGCGAACAGGCGATTGCGGCCGTCGCGCTTGGCCCGATAGAGCGCGGCGTCGGCGCGCACCAGCAGCGCGCCGACTTCCATCACCGACGATTGCATCGAAGCCGCACCAATGCTCACCGTGGCTCCGATGGCGTGGCCGCCGACCGCAGCCCCGCAGGATTCCATGCCGGCCCGCACGCGCTCGCCGATGATGATCGCGACGTCGAGGCCGCCCGGTACAATGGCGGCGAATTCCTCGCCCCCGAGGCGTCCAACGATGTCGCTGGCCCGCATGCTGGTGCGCGCCACTTGCGCGAATACGCGGATGACCTCGTCGCCGATGGCATGGCCGAAACGATCGTTGATCGACTTGAAGTGGTCGAGATCGAACATCAGGACGGTCGCCGCGCCACGCCGGCGCGCCTGCGCAAGGCAGAGGTTCCTGGCGCCGTCGAGAAAAGCACGCCGGTTGAGCAGCCCGGTCAGCGCATCGGTGGAGGCCGCATCGCGCAGGAGCTGGCGGTCGCGATCCTTCACCATCAGAAGCACGATGAAGGCGGTGCCAACCGCATAAATCATGGTTTCCAGCGCGAACACGCTCAGCCACACGTCGGCATAGCGTTTCGGCAACACGGCTTGCATGACAATCGGCATCAGAAAAATGGTGGCGTGGAGAAATGGAACGACAAACGCCGCCGTCCCCGAGAAAAGCGACTTGCGACGCTCGCGCCAGAGTTCATAGGCAATGACGAAGGTATACGCGGCGACCACAAACGCGGCGACCGCAAGACGAGCCTGGCTGCCTGCCGGCAGGAAGGGTAACTGCGAGGCCACCAGCCAACCGACCGCCCCGGCCAAGCCGCCGATCGGCAAGGCGCGGCGGCCGTGAAACACGCGCACGCCGTTCCAGATTATTCCGCAAGCGACGAATGTGAGTGCCTCCGGCAATTCCGGCGGCAGCCTTATCCACGGCGATGGCGCACCCCATAAAGCCATCGACGAGGCGCCGATGAGATAGGCCGCGCCCCACCAGGCGAGCGCGCGCGCATCGCGCTGCTGCAGCCAGGCGCAGATCAGGAACAGGCCGAGCAAGCCCGACAGGCCCACCGCCACGAAAGACAGGGTTGGGACATCGAGGGCCAAAGGCGGCCGGTCGGCGGTAGCAAACATCGCGGCTCCACAAGGACGCCGGCTTGACCCCATACGGGGATACCCGGCGACCTGCCGCACAATGCCACCACCCCCTCTGCAAAGCCTTGCAAGGTTGCGCGCGCTTCGACGAAAGACTTGCGCGAATTCAGCTAAACTTTGTGGCTTCGACGAACTGCGCCGCTATCAGGCGCGCAGCGCGACCTTACGCCAAATGCGCCGTTCCGCGAGGCCGGCGAGCGCACCAGGCCGGCGAACTTCCTCGACGCCGGCCGGGACCAGGCCCTCGACGCGGTTGCGGCCATTCGCCTTGGCGCGGTAGAGCGCTTGGTCGGCGGCCGCCAGCAGGTTCGCCACTGGCACTTTAGGATCGCAACCGAGCGTAACGCCGACGCTCACGGTCGGCTTGAGATCGTCGGCCGCATAGGATTCGGCGGCACCCGCGAAATTGCGCCGCACGCGGTCGGCAATTGCCAAGGCCTCGCCCATATCGCCGACCGGCATGACGGCGGCAAACTCCTCGCCACCGATGCGGCCGAACACGACATCGGCGCCGAGCGTGCGGCTGCCGGTGGCGGCAAAGATACGCAACACGGCGTCGCCGGTGCCGTGGCCGAGCCGGTCATTGATGGTCTTGAAGCGATCGAGATCGAACAGCAGCACGGCGAGCGGCTCGGGATCGAGGCTCTGCTGCGCGAGCAGCCGGTTTGCGCCGTCAAGGAAGGCGCGCCGGTTGGGTACCCCGCTCAAGGGATCGATCAGCGAGGCGATCTTATGCTGCAATTCGCTGCGTTCCTTGGTCATGTTGAGCAGGAGGAACGCCAGGACCACGGTGAACAGCAGCGTGCCGAAGGCAAGCAGCGCAAACGAGACGCCGCCCATTAACAACTGGCCCTGCAACAAGGGCGACAGCAGCGTGGCCGGAATGCGCGCGAGCAGCGCGGCGGCATAAGCGAGCAGCGCGCATACCGTCGGCCAGCGCGACATCAGAGGCTCGGCGCGGCCGCGCCAGAATTCCTCCGCCGTCACCGCCGCCAGCATCGCCATCAAGGCCGACACCAGCACCACGCGCAAATTGATGTCGTCGGCAAACGCCGGGACCGTGCAGGCAATCAGCCACAGCACCGACGGCGCCAGCACAAGGCCGGGTCGCACCGGCCGGCTGTCGAAGATGCGCGCTCCGGCCCACGTCAGCGACGTGCCGAGCAGCACCAGCGCATTGGCGATATTGACGGCGATCCAGTCGGGCATCGCGCCCTGCGTGGTAATCAGCCCGAGGCCGGCAGCGCCCACAATGAAAGCGGCGCCCCACACCATCGGCGCCCGCACCGCGCGGTTCTGCAAGCCGGCAAAGACCAGCAATGCCCCCAACAAGGCCGTGACGAAAACCGTCACCACCGACAATGTCTGGACATCAAGCCGCATCGCAGTCCCACCGAACCTTGCCCAAGCGCAAGCTAGCGGGCAGTGGTTTGATACGGGTTACCGAATACCGGATGTTGCGAGACAGCGTTGCCGGAGCGTAAACGGTTTCAATCCAATTGGACTTGAACCGGCCACCCGCCCATAAAACAAGCGGCCCAAACGAAAAAGGGCGCCCCTCGCGGCGCGCCCTCTTCGAAGCGGGTGAATTGTATAGAGCGATCAGCGTTTGGAGAACTGGAACGAGCGCCGCGCCTTGGCCTTGCCGTACTTCTTGCGTTCGACCACGCGCGAGTCGCGGGTGAGAAAGCCACCGCGCTTGAGCGCGCCGCGCAAATCCGGCTCGAAATTGGTGAGCGCCTTGGCCAGCCCATGACGCACCGCGCCGGCCTGGCCCGACAGTCCGCCGCCGGAGACGGTGCAGATCACATCGTATTGCCCGGCGCGATTGGCGGCCACGAGCGGCTGCTGAATCAGCATGCGCAGCACGGGCCGCGCGAAGAACACGTCCACCGTCTTGGTGTTGACCACGATCTTGCCGGAGCCGGGCTTGATCCACACGCGGGCCACCGCGTTTTTGCGCTTGCCGGTCGCATAAGCGCGGCCCTGCGCATCGAGCTTCTGCACGTAATGCGGGGCTTCCGGAGCGGCCGTCTTGAGGCTCGCCAATCCTTCCAGCGACTGTACGGTCTCGGCCACGATCAGGCACTCCTCACATTCTTGCGGTTCATGGCGGCAACATCGAGCTTCTCGGGCTTCTGCGCCTCGTGCGGATGCTCGGGACCGGGATAGACGCGCAGATTGCCGAGTTGCACGCGACCGAGCGGGCCGCGCGGCAGCATGCGCTCGACCGCCTTTTCGACGACTCGCTCGGGGAAACGGCCTTCCATGATCGACCTTGCGGTGCGTTCCTTGATGCCGCCGATGAAGCCGGTGTGGTGATAATACACCTTCTTCTCTTTCTTGCGGCCGGTGAACACGACCTTGGCGGCGTTGACGACGATGACGTTGTCGCCGTCGTCGACATGCGGGGTGTAGGTCGGTTTATGTTTGCCGCGCAGGTGCATGGCGACGATCGAGGCAAGACGGCCGACCACGAGCCCGGTGGCGTCGATGGTCACCCATTTCTTTTCGATGTCGGCAGCCTTGGCCGAATAGGTCTTCATGACAAATCCTTGGAAAGCTCTGCGCGCTTTTGGAGAGGCGCGTCGAAGCGATGCTGTCTAGCGGAGCATCCCGCTCCGGTCAACGCCCGCGTCGAATAAAATAGCGTGTTATTTCAATATATTATAAGAATGGTATTTTGATACCAAGCGCTAAGCGCCATTGCTGGGGATCGAATAGGTCGACGTGACATGGGCGACCGGCTCCTCGGTCCCGTCCGAATAGATGGTCACCTCCCCTACCGCTAACCGTTTGCCGACTTTCAACAATTTCGCCTCCGCCAGGAGGTCCGCCTGGGCCGGCTTGCGCAAAAAGTTGATATTGAGATTGGTCGTGACGGCGAGCGGCTGCTCCCCCACGGCCGAAAAAACCGCCACGTACATCGCAAAGTCGGCCAATTCCATCATGGTCGGGCCCGATATCGTACCCCCCGGCCGCAGGTAATCGTCGGAGAAATGCCGCCGGACCCGGACGTTGGCGTAATCCACGCGCTCGAGCACCAGTCCGCAGCCCTCATAGAACGCCTGCGGAAAGACCTCGTGCAGCAATTTGGCGATTTGGTCCGCGTTCAGTACCGGTGGCCGCATGGCCCGCTCCCCCCTCGCCACTCAAGTCCGGCGTCAGGCGCATAGAGGGGGCAATACGCAATTATTTCAAGGTCGGCCCGCCGTCAGCCTTTGCGTTCCCGGCCATAAAGCGCGCGCAGCTCGTCCTTGGCCTTTTCGAGCTTGGCCTTGCGGGTCTTGGCGAGATCCTTGCCAGCCCGGTTGATGTAGAACACCAGCATCGACATCGCCGAGCGGTAAGGATCGGACTTGCGGCGCCGGCTGCGGTCGGCCGAGCGTTTGAGCGAGGCCGCGATCGCTTTCGGGCTGTCCTTGGTAAAAACGCCCTTTTCCAGCGTGAGCGCGTCGCTTTCCTTGGTGACGCGCTGCGACCAGCGCCGGGCCTTGCGTTTCGAAGTCGTCTTTCGCCGTCGCTTTGCCATGCGGATGCTCCCGCCCGTCAATGCGAACAACCAGCCCACCGTTCCCGGACTTGCTCCCGGACTTGCCCCCGGACTTGCCCAAAGACTTGCCCAAAGACTTGCCAAAGACTTGCCTATGCGCGCCCGCGGGCGGAGTATCGCGGCCCGTAACCTGGTTTGCCATGCCATGAACCTGCACCGCCCCGCATCGCCCGCGCAAAGCGCTTCACCCGTGCTCAAGCATGAACGCGATAAGGAGATCGCGATCCTCACGCTCGACCGGTCGGCCGCGCGCAACAGCCTGTCGGAAGCGCTGCTCATGGCGCTGTCGCAGGCCTTCGGCGAGATCGCGGCCGACAACACGGTGCGCGCCGTGGTGCTGGCGGCGAACGGCCCCGCCTTCTGCGCCGGCCACGACCTGAAGGAGCTCACGTCAAGGCGCAGCGACGCCGACGGCGGCCGCGCCTACTTCAAACACATCATGACCACCTGCTCGGCCATGATGCAGAAAATCGTCAACCTGCCGCAGCCGGTGATTGCCGCAATCCAAGGCCCGGCTTCCGCCGCCGGCTGCCAATTGGTGGCGAGCTGCGACCTCGCCATCGCCTCGGAGGCCGCGAAATTCGCGACGCCCGGCGTCGACATCGGCCTGTTCTGCTCGACGCCGATGGTGGCGCTCTCGCGCAATGTCGCGCGCAAGCACGCAATGGAAATGCTGCTCACCGGCGACATGGTGGACGCCGAACGCGCCGCCGCGATCGGTCTCATCAATCGCGTCGTACCACCCGGTGAAGTACTCAAGGAGGCCCTCGCGCTGGCCCACCGCATCGCCTCGAAATCGTCCTATACGCTCAAGGTCGGCAAACAAGCCTTCTATCGTCAGCTCGAACTCGGGCTGGCCGAAGCCTATGCCTATGCTTCCGAAGTGATGACCGAAAACATGATGGCCCGCGACGCCAACGAAGGCATTTGCGCCTTCATCGAGAAGCGCAAGCCGAGCTGGGAAGATCGCTGAATTTTGTCGCGCCGCTATTTTTTTCAGCGGCACATTCTTCGGGCTTGAATCTTTAGGGCTTGAATCGCGAGTTCCGAGGGGAACCGGCGTCACATCAATGCGCGCAATGGTTGCTTGCACAACCATAAAATGCTACCGTGAATTGCGCATTGGGGACCGGTCTATTTCCGCGAACGGGGCCGAATGCGAACGGCGCTGCGGCGCTGCTCCATTCCGGAACCGAACCTTCGGCCGTGGAGCCAATCACAAGCGGCCAACAGGAGCGGGAATTAAAACATCCAACTTTGGCTGATTTGCACGGCCGATCCCCGACGCGATCTGCATCAAATTCAGCATCACATTCAGCATCACATGGGGGCAACCATGAAACTCACGACGTGTCTTGCTGCGCTGACGACTGCTTTTTCGCTTTCGACCTCGCAGGCGATCGCCCAGAATTATGGACCTTCGCCCGGTGCCACCACCACGACCTGGCTCAAGGCGCAGGTCTTCTCCGACGCGGCCATCAAGGCTGCCGCGGCGGCGCCCGGTCCGGTCTGGAGCGGAATGCTCACGTTCAAAACCGTGACCAGCCAATGTCATACGGCAGCGAGCTCATTCTCCGTCGGCGCCAAGCGCATGGCCTATGTGCGGCCGTTCTCCAGCGGCAGCGTGTCACCGGCGTTTTCAATCGTATTTCCAGACGGCGCTTTTATCGGCGTGCCGAAAAACACCACGCAATACGGCACCGTCGCCATCACCAAAGTCGCGTGGCTCTATTCGTCCCCGACCAATACCAACCCTTACAGCTTCAAGACGGTGCCAACCACGATTAGCAAAAACACAGGGCAATTCACGATCGACGCGACGCTGAGCTATTTTTACGCGATCGCGGGCTGCACCGTCACCGTGCACGGCGTCCTCAAGAAAGTGAAATAGGGACGGTCGGGCTTGGTCCGGAGTCCGTCGCGCATGGGCTCCGGATCGTATCGGCAGCGCGAGCCCGTACTTTGGGGTGGCATCGAAAGCCGGGGCGCGACGCCCGCCGACGCCAACGAAGGCATTTGCGCGTTCATCGAGAAGCGCAAGCCGAGCTGGCAGGACTGCTAGGGGCAGAACGCAAAGCCACGCCGGGAACAATCGGGCCCTAACGGTGTTTTGCACAGGCCGGATTGGAACCATCCATGCTGCGGAATTTGCTGCGCGCCCTTCTGGGCGTGATTATTGTCGCCATCGTGCTCATTGTCGGCTTTTGGCTATGGGCCAGACAGCCCTCGATCGCCGCGATCGCGCCCCCCGATGCCTCGACTTTCGACAAGGCAACTATTGCGCGCGGCGCAAACCTGGTCGCCATGGGCGATTGCGCCACGTGTCACAATTCCCCGGAAGGCCACCCGTTCGCCGGTGGCTTTCCGGTGCCGACACCGTTCGGGATCATCTACGGCACCAATATTACGCCCGACCCCGACACCGGCATCGGGCGCTGGTCGGAGCAGGCCTTTGCGCGCGCCATGCATCGCGGTATCCGCCGTGACGGCGCCTACCTCTACCCCGCGTTCCCTTACACACATTTCACGAAAGTCAGCGACGACGACATCAAGGCCATCTACGCGTACCTGATGACACGGCCGGCCGTGCATAACGTCGTGCCGGCGCCGCGTCTGCCTTTCCCGCTCAACATCCGGCCGATCATGGCGGGATGGAACCTGCTGTTCTTCCGCCCCGGTCGATTCGTACCCGACCCGGCCAAGAGCGAGGCCTGGAATCGCGGCGCCTATATCGCCGAAGGCCTCGCTCACTGTGGCGCCTGCCATACGCCGCGCAATTTGTTGGGCGCGGAGAAAACAAGCGAGCGCTACGCCGGCGGCGAGGCCGAGGGCTGGTTTGCGCCGGCGCTCGGCGCGCGGTCGTCGGCACCGGTGCAATGGAGCGAGGCCGCGCTTTTGAACTATTTGAGTGCCGGTTTTGCCCGCGATCACGGCGTGGCGGCCGGGCCCATGGCCGGCGTGACGCGCGATTTGCGAAAGCTCCCAGCCTCGGACCTGACCGCCCTTGCAACTTATTTTGCATCCCTCGCGCCGCCGGCGCCCGCAAGAGAAACGATGGGCGCCGCCAGCACGGACAAGGCGTCCTATCAAATCGCCACCGCCCAAGCCATGGGCCAGAAGGGACCGGCGAAGACCGGCGAGGCGATCTTCGCGGGAGCCTGCGCATCCTGTCACTTCGAAGGCGGCAGCCAACCGTTCCACCGCCCAATCCGACTGCGCCTGAGCAGCGCCGTGACAGCCCCGACACCGCGCAATTTCATCCAGATCGTACTCGGCGGCATCCAACCGCCCCCGGGTGATCACGGGCGTTGGATGCCGCCCTTCGCCAACGCGCTCACCGATGAGCAAGTCTCACTACTCGCGCAATATGTGCGGGGCCATTTCAGCGGCAAGCCGGACTGGTCCGACATCGGCAAGACCGTCGCGCAGGTCCGTAAAGGTAGCGGCTCATGATCACGTTGAAAATCAACGGCAAGGACCATCAGGTCGAAACCGACCCGATCACGCCGCTGCTCTATGTCCTGCGCAACGACCTCAAAATGAACGGCGCCAAGTTCGGCTGCGGCCTCGGCCAATGCGGCGCCTGCACCGTGCTGCTTGACGATCAGCCCATCTTCTCATGTCAGATTCCGATCTCGATCCTGGAAGGCCGCAACATCACCACGCTTGAGGGTCTCGGCACCGCCGCCGAGCCCGGTCCGGTGCAAAAGGCATTTATCGACGAGCAGGCCGCTCAATGCGGCTATTGCATCCCCGGCATGATCATGCGCGCGCAGGCGCTGTTGAAGCAGAACAAATCTCCGAGCGACCGCCAGATCCGCGAATGGATGCAGCCGAACCTGTGCCGCTGCGGTACGCATGCCCGGATCATGCGGGCGATCCGCCGCGCCGCCGGCACCGTAAGCTGAGCGACAAAGGGAGATGGTCGCCATGCGAAACACAACAGCCCTGTCGCGGCGCGATTTTCTGGCCGGAAGCGCGCTCGTCGTCAGCTTTTCACTGCTGCCGGGCAAACTGCTTGCGCAGACAGGCGCCGGCCAGCCGACAGGACCCGCTTTCGGCAGCTTGAAGAAATATCCTTATCTCGATTCATGGATCGCAATCGGCGGCGACGGACATGTCACGGTCTTCACCGGCAAGGCCGAACTCGGACAAGGCATCATGACGGCACTGATGCAGTGCGCTGCCGAGCAGCTCGCCGTCAATCCCGAAGCGATCACCATGGTGACGGCTTCCACGGCCCGCACACCAAATGAAGGCTATACCGCCGGAAGCAATTCGATGATGGAGAGCGGTACGGCGATTTTTCATGCGGCATCGCAAGCGCGCAACATCCTGATCGGCTGGGCCGCCACCGATCTCGGCGTGGACGCCGCGCAACTCAAGGCAGACAACGGGACGATCACCGCTCCCGACGGCCAAAAGCGCAGTTATGGCGAGTTGATCAATGGCCGCTCGCTGCATGTCGCCGCGACCAATCAAACCAACCTCATTCCGCCCGACCAATACAAAGTCATGGGCAAGAGTCTGCCGCGGCTCGATATTCCCGCCAAGCTGACGGGCGGACCGATCTATGTGCAGGACATGCGCATGGACAACATGGTCCATGCGCGGGCGGTGCGGCCGCCGAATTACGACGCGACCTTGCGCGATATCGACACGAGCGCCGTCGAGAAGATGCCGGGCGTGATCAAGGTCATCCGCGAGGGCAGCTATTTGGCGGTTGCAGCGGAGGGCGAGTATCAGGCCATCCTGGCGATGCGCGCGCTGCAACAGGCGGCGCGTTGGCAAGTCTCTAAGACGCTGCCAAAACAGGCCGACGTCTATTCCGTGCTGCAGTCACTTCCGACCGACAGCAAGGTCATCGACAATCGCGGCAACGGCGCCATTGCCGATGAGAGCGCGGCGCTGCGCGCGGTCTATCGCAGGCCATACATGATGCATGCCTCGATCGGACCATCCTGTGCCGTCGCATTATTCAAAGACGATCACCTGACGGTCTGGACGCACTCGCAGGGCGTCTTTCCGCTGCGCGCGACCGTCGCAAAAATGCTTTCGATGCCGGAAAACCAGGTCGACTGCATTCAGGTCGAAGGTTCCGGCTGCTACGGCCATAACGGCGCGGACGATGCCGGAGCGGACGCGGCAATCATCGCCCGCGCCCTGCCCGGCCGGCCGGTGCGCGTGCAATGGATGCGGGAGGACGAGCACGGCTGGGAGCCGTATGGTTCGCCTCACGTGGCCGAATTGCGCGGCACGGTCGGTGGCGACGGCAAGATCAGCGGCTGGGACTGCGATCTGTGGACGATGACCTACTCCACCCGTCCGGCGGGCGATCCGGCAAACCTGATGCCGGCCTGGTACCTGGAAGAACATGCCGGACCGCCCCAGGGCTCTCAAATTCCATTGCCGGCCGGCGGCGGCGATCGCGACATCGTGCCGACCTATGTCCTGCCCAACACGCACATCATCTACCACTACATAACGCAGTCTCTGCCTTTGCGCGTCTCGGCGCTGCGCTCGCTCGGCGGCTATCACAACGTATTCGCGGTCGAAAGTTTCATGGATGAGCTGGCGGCGAGCGCTAAAGCCGACCCGGTCGACTTCCGTCTCCGACACGTCACCGATCCGCGTGCCAGGGATGTGATCGCCATGGCGGCGGAGAAGTTCGGCTGGTCGGACACAAAGCCGCTGCCGCCCTATCACGGTCGCGGCTTCGGCTACGTGCGCTATGAGATGATCAAAGCCTATTGCGCCGTGGCGGTGGAGATCGAGGTCAATCCGGACAGCGGCCAAATCCGGGTCGTGCGGGCGGTGGCGGCGGTCGATAGCGGCAATGCCGCCAATCCAAACGGCATCGAGAACCAGATCGAGGGCTGCATCATTCAGGCCACCAGTTGGACGCTGTATGAGTCGGTCAACTACAGTGAGAGCGAAATCACCAGCCGCGACTGGGGCAGCTATCCCATCCTGCGCTTCGACGCGGTGCCCGACAGCGTTAAAGTCCACGTGATCAACCGGCCGGGCGCGCCTTTCCTTGGCACCGGCGAGGCCGGCATGGGACCGACCGCGGCGGCTATCGGCAATGCGCTCGCGCACGCAACCGGCGTGCGGCTGCGCGACCTGCCGCTCAGGGCCGACAAAGTGCGAGCGGCGCTGCTCAAATAGAGCGAGCCTGTCGCCGATCGAGCGCTTCCACGCTCAGGATGGTCGGCAGGTGCCGCGCGATCTCCTGCCAGCTCTCGCCCTCGTCGCGGCTTGCAAAGACCGAGCCGCTATTGGTGCCGAAATAGACCCCTACGGGATCGCCTTCGTCGCGCGCCATGGCTTGCCGCAGGACGGTGAAATAGCAGGCCCGCTGCGGCAGGCCTTCGCGCATGGCTTGCCAGCTCTCGCCGCCATCTTTCGAACGCCATACCGCCGCCGCGGCATCGGGCGGAAATCGGCCGGCGATGTCACCGTTCAATGGCATGGTCCAAAGGGTTTCCGGGTCGCGTGGGTGAACGGTGATCGGAAAACCGAAGGTCGATGGCAATCCGCGCGTAATGTCGTCCCAACTGCGACCGCCATCGCTCGAGCGCCAGACCCCGTGATGGTTCTGCTGGTACAGCAGATCGGAATCGCCCGGCGCCCGCATCATGTTGTGCACGCAATGCCCGATATCGCCGTCGCGCGGCCCGGCGGGATGGGCGTGCTCGGAGCTATATCCCGCATTCGAGAGCCGGTTCCGACGCTCCCAGGTCTTGCCGCCATCCTCGCTTGCGAAGACGCCGGCGGCCGAAATCCCGACCCAGAGTTTTTCGCGGTCCGCCGGATCGAACAGAATCGTATGCAGCACCAATCCGGCGCCGCCGGGATTCCAGCTGCCGGCCGAAGGATGCTCACGCAAGCCTTTGACCTCTTCCCAGGTCTTGCCGCCATCTTGGCTCGCCAGCAGCCGCGCCGGCTTAGTGCCGGCATAGAGCGTTCCGTGCGCAAAGCCGAGCGACCACACTTGCGAGAACTGATCGGCAAACGGCGATGGCTGCTCGGTCCAGTTCATCATGGCGGCGAGTTCCGGGTCCTTGGCCGCCCAGTCGTCGACCTGCCCCTTGGTGAGTTTTGCGACCTCCCAGGTCTCGCCGTGATCCTCGGAGCGCCACACGCCGGCGCCGTGCCAATCGCCGCCGCCGCCGGCCCACAATGTGCCGGTGGCCGGATCCCCGACGACATGATTGATAGGCCAGCCCGCACAGAACGGCCCCTTGACGGTCCAGCCTTCTCGATTGCTCCCCTCGGAGATCAAGAATGCGCCCTTCGTCGTACCGACAAGGATCGCCACTCCATCGTTACTCATGGCCATCGTCTCCTCTCCATCCCAAGGCGATTGGTTCGGCACCAGTTTAGCGCCGACAGGCGAAGCCGGGAATGCTGCAATTCATCTATTCGCTTCGCCGGTCTCGCTGTTGGAGGCCTTCACCGGCTTGGACTCCGGTGAACCGGCTTGGCGAAGAACAATGCTGAGAACCATATAAAAGCCAATTGCAAAGAATTCCGCCTGCCAAGTCTGAAAGGTCATGAACCAGAGCTTCCACGACAGAACGAACGCGCCGAGCGACAGCGGCGGATCGTGTGTGAGGGCGCGTTGCTCGTTGTAAGCCCATAGCCCCGTTATGACATGCAGGACAAATGC
Source organism: Pseudolabrys sp. (assembly GCA_035549515.1). Taxonomy (GTDB): domain Bacteria; phylum Pseudomonadota; class Alphaproteobacteria; order Rhizobiales; family Xanthobacteraceae; genus Pseudolabrys. The sequence goes on from DASZQT010000403.1 coordinate 13,494, forward strand.
AACAAGGAAAGTGCAGACAAATGCAAGGCCCAATGAATTGCGATGGAACCAGGTCGAAAGAGCCGCGCCCCCCAGATCGCGATTTCGACTGGTCGACTTGCGGGAATGGGTGGCGCCTCTTTGAACCAGAAAGACTCCGAAGATGATCAGGCATGCGAGCTGCAAAATTGCCGCTTGGCAATTGACAACGATGGCATTGAGGAATGTGCCCGTTGTCAGATAGCCGATAAATGTCTGATGCGGCGTGCCGTGCTGTTCCCGGTAGAGTTCAAAGCCCATCGCAAAGGTCGCGGCGAGGCACACCAAAAACAACCCCAACAACGTCAAGGTGAGGCTGCTGTCCCGCAAAAAGGAGCCGAGACGATCGAGGCGCGAGGGGGCTGCCGAACGCCGTGATCCTGTCGGTCGTGGCATGTGCGCAAACCTGACGGTGAGACCTGCCGCCGGAACCGGAAGGCAGAGCCGGTCCGGCAGGCCGTCAACGCAACGTCATTCGCCCTGTTCCCGCGCGACGAAGTCCGACGCGAGGAACCGAACCAACGCGTGGCCGGTTAAATGCACGTAACAACCGCATCAGAGCCAGCACAATGACAGCTTCACTAGCGAACCGCGATCGTTTTGCCGAAGGCGCCGAAAGGGCGGCCGCCATCGAACGCGATATTCAGGCCGAAATTGACCGCAAGGAGAAGCAGCAGCCGAAGGCGAAAGACCAAAAAGGCGCAATGCAAGCCGGCGCGCGGTCCTATCCGGAACCTCCGTTTCCCCGCCAACATCTTGAAAAGCCGGGACATGAAAGCGATCTCGCTCTTTCGCCGATGTACGACGCGCCGCATTACAAGGGCTCGGACAAGCTCAAGGGCAAGGTCGCACTCATCACCGGCGCCGATTCCGGAATCGGGCGCGCGGTTGCCGTTCTTTACGCGCGCGAAGGAGCCGACATCGCCGTCTGCTATCTCAGTGAACATGACGACGCGCTCGCCACCAAACGCGCGGTCGAAAAGGAAGGACAACGCTGCATCGTCATGTCCGGCGACGTCGCCGACCCCGCATTCTGCAAAGCGGCAGTGGAACACACGGTCCGCGAATTCGGGCAGCTCGACGTCTTGGTGAATAATGCCGCTTTCCAGGAGCACGTCAGCTCTTTCGAGGATTTGACCGAGGCCCATTTCGACCGCACACTTAAGACGAATCTCTATGGCTATTTTCACATGGCGAAGACTGCCGTTCCGTACATGAAGGAAGGCAGCGCCATCGTCATGACCGGCTCGGTCACCGGGCTCCTGGGCAATGCCAGCTTGCTCGACTATTCGATGACCAAAGGCGGCATTCATGCCTTCGTGCGCTCGCTCGCAACCCATCTGATCGACAAGGGCATCCGCGTCAACGCGGTCGCACCGGGACCGGTATGGACGCCGCTCAATCCCGCGGACCGCAACGCCAAGGGCGTCGAGAAATTCGGCAGCGGAACGCCGATGAAGCGTCCCGCTCAGCCCGAGGAAATTGCGCCGGCCTTCGTCTTTCTCGCGGCGCCAAGCTGCTCGAGCTATATCACCGGCGAAATCCTCCCCATCATCGGGGGCTATTCCGGCGGTTGAGCACAGGTCGCCGACGCAATCCTATCCGTCGGACTCCCCGCTTGCGCGCAACCGGGCGCGAGTTACCCTGAGGGATCGAACCAATGACGCCGGACGGCTGTCGGGCGTTAATAACGATTCCGGGGAACGAAACGCCATGAATGTGCAAGCCAGCGCCATCAGCGACGCGATTTTGATCGAAAAGGACGTCGAGGTGCCGATGCGCGACGGCGCCCGGCTATTGGCCGACGTGTTCCGCCCGAAGGATGGCGCGCGCGTGCCGGCCATTCTCAATCTCGGCCCCTACCAGAAGGACAAGCTGTGGGTCGCGCCCGATACACTGGAGGAAAAGCCGAACGAGTGGATGAACTGGGAGACCGTCAATCCGCTCTGGTGGGTGCCGCGCGGCTATGCCGCCGTGCGCGTCGACGGCCGCGGTTCTGGCAAGAGCCCAGGCCAATGCGAGCCGTGGTCGCATGCGGAAGCGGTCGATTTTCACGATGCAATCGAATGGGCGGCGGCGCAGCCCTGGTGCAACGGCAATGTCGGGCTCCTGGGCATTTCCTATTACGCCATCAACCAATGGTTCGCGGCCAACCGGCAGCCGCCGTCGCTGAAAGCGATCATTCCCTGGGAAGGCTTCGCCGATCTTTACCGCGACGCGCTCTATCACGGCGGCATTCTGAGCGTATTCATGACCAACTGGTTCACCGCACACCTGATGCACCACAAGCTCGGGCGGGCGTCGCAGCATCTGCCCGATGCCTGGAAGGTGAACACGCTCGATTTCTGGCTGTCGAACAATCTCGACACCGGCGCCTTCCACGGTGCACAGGCCCAATGGGACAAGATCACCGTGCCGATGTTCTCGGTCGGCAACTGGACCGGCTTCGGCCTGCATCTGCGCGGCAATACCGAAGCCTTCATGCGCTCGCCCTCCCCGCACAAAAAGCTGCGCATCCACACCGGCAGCCACGTGCATCCGTTCTATCGCGAGGAGGCGCGCGCGGATCAGATCCGATTTTTCGACCATTGGCTCAAGGGCGCCGAGAATGGCGTGATGGATGAGCCGCCGGTCAAGCTCGCCATCCGGCACGGCGCCGACAAGTTCGAATGGCGGCACGAGCAGGAATGGCCGCTTAAGCGCACGCAATGGACCAAGCTCTATTTCGACCTCTCGTCGCCGCCCGCCGGCGCACCGGCCAACCGCGGCCGGCTGGTGCGCGACAATCCGAAAGAAATGGCATCTCGCACCTATTCGGCCACCAGCATGGGCACGATGGGCTCGACCTCGGCGGCCTCCTCGCAGGTCATGGGCGGCGGCGGCATCAAACCGGACATGGGGATCGCGCTGGAGACCGCGCCGCTCGAAGACGACCTCGAAATCACCGGCCCGCTCGCGGCCTCATTCCATGTATCGAGCGAGAGCGAGGACATGGACCTGTTCCTCACGCTGCGCCATTTCGATGCCGACGGCAACGAGGTCATGGAGACGGGCCAGCAGGGCTCGCCGGTGCCGGTGGCCAAGGGCTGGCTGCGCGTGTCGCACCGCGAGCTCGATCCGGAATTGACGCGGCCCTACCGGCCCTATCACAAGCATCAGCGAAGGCTTTACTTGAAGCCGGGCGAGATCGTGAAGGTGGATGTCGAGATCTGGCCGACCTCCATGGTGTTCAAAAAAGGCCACCGCATCCGGCTCGACGTGCAGCCGCGCGACGGCGTCGGCAGCCAGGGCTATCTGCATTATCACGCCGACTACAACACCGGCAGCAATACGATCTATGCCGGCGGCGAGTGCGAGGCTTTTCTGCTGCTGCCGGTCATTCCGGGGAAATAGGCTGCCCCACCATTGCCTCACGCCAGCTTGATCGGGGGAAGCACTTTCCGTCCCGCGCCCTGCTGCCTATGTTGGGCATCCGACAGTCGCATCGGCGGGGCTTCCTATGAACAACGCCTCCCTCGTTTTCACGCCGGCCGTGCAAAAGGCGCAGGCCGAGCGCGGCTCAGCGCGCGCCTATGCGGCGCGCATGGCCGAAGGCTTTCCCGATCGCGTGACGCCGGAGCTGGCCCAATTCATCTCGCAGATCGATACGGCGTTTCTGGCCACCGCGAGCGGCGACGGCGCGCCTTACCTTCAGCACCGCGCCGGGCCGAAGGGCTTCATCAAAATTATCGACGACCGGACGCTCGGCTTCGCCGATTATCGCGGCAACCGGCAATACATCACGCTCGCCAACCTGTCGGAAAACGACCGCGCTTTTCTGTTCCTGCTCGACCCCGCCCGCCGCCAGCGCATCAAGCTCTGGGGCCGCGCCCGCATGGTGGAAGACAATCCCGACCTGGTCGAGACCCTGTTCGATGCCGGCTACAAGGCGCGCCCCGAACGCGCGCTCCTGTTCACCATCGAAGCCTGGGACGTGAACTGCTCGCAGCACATCGTCACCCGCTTCACCGAGACGGAAGTCGAGCACGCCTTCGAGGCGGTGCGGGGCAAGATCGCCGAATTGCAGGCCGAGAATGCGCGGCTGCGCGCCTTGCTGGCGCAGCGCGCGGAAAACGGATAGTCAGACGCTGACAGGTGCAAAGCAAATACCATGAACCACGACAGTTACCCCGACAGCTATATCCGCGGCATCCTCAACACGGTGAAGACCGTCGCCATGGTCGGCTTCTCTCCAAAAGAGAACCGGCCGAGCTATTTCGTGTTCAAATATCTCCTGGAGCGCGGCTATCGCGTCATCCCGATCAATCCCGGTTACGCCGGCAAGGAGGCGCTCGGGCAGAAGATCTATGCTTCGCTCAAGGATGTCCCCGAGCCGATTGACATGGTCGACATCTTCCGCGCCTCCGAACATGTGCTGCCGATCGTGCAGGAAGCCATCGCGCTCAATCCGCGCCCGCAGGTGATCTGGATGCAGTTGACCGTGCGCAACGACGAAGCCGCCGCGCTGGCGGAAGCCAATGGCATGCAGGTTGTCATGAACCGCTGCCCGAAAATCGAATACGGCCGGCTGTCGTCGGAGATCTCCTGGATCGGCGTCAACTCGCGCACGGTCAGCGCCAAGCGGCCGCAGGCGCTCGGCGCGGGCGTGCAGAAACTGGGACTTTCAGAAGGCCCGAGCCGAGGCGGCGCAAGCGGCGGAACGCAAGATAAGACGCCGTCGGAAAATCGGTAACCTGGCAGGCGTCGCTAAGACGTAATTCCATGCTCTGATCTCGCTCAAACGCGGCCGGCGCCTTCCGGACTGCAGCGTTGCCGTTCTGTTGCCTTGACGCCACGCCCGCCTGCCCCGTTTAATTGTGCCCACAGCCGCGACCGGCCCAACGGCGGGCGCGCGTACAAAACCTCAACAGGGGGGAATAATGGCCGAAGCCGAGCACACTCCGGGTTTCAACACGCTCTCGATCCATGCCGGCGCCAAGCCGGACCCCACCACGGGCGCGCGCGCAACGCCGATCTACCAGACCACCTCCTTCGTGTTCGACGATGTCGATCACGCCGCCTCGCTGTTCGGCCTGCAGGCCTTCGGCAACATCTATACCCGCATCACCAACCCGACCTCGGCCGTGCTGGAAGAGCGCGTCGCCGCACTCGAAGGCGGCACCGCGGGCCTGGCGGTCGCTTCCGGCCATGCCGCGCAGGTACTGGTGATGCATACGCTGATGACGCCGGGCGATGAGTTCGTCGCCTCCAAGAAGCTCTATGGTGGCTCGATCAACCAGTTCAATCATTCCTACAAGAATTTCGGCTGGAACGTGGTCTGGGCCGACCCGGACGACATCTCGACTTTCGAGAAGGGCGTGACGCCGAAGACCAAGGCGATCTTCATTGAATCGCTCGCCAACCCGGGCGGCATCGTCACCGACATCGAGGCGATCGCCAATATCGCGCGCAAGGCCGGCGTGCCGCTCATCGTCGACAACACGCTGGCCACGCCCTATCTGTGCAAGCCGATCGACTACGGCGCCGATGTCATCGTGCATTCGCTCACCAAATTCCTCGGCGGCCACGGCAACTCGATCGGCGGCATGATCGTCGATGGTGGCACCTTCAACTGGTCGCGCGACAAGAAATACCCGATGCTGTGCGAACCGCGGCCGGAATATTCCGGCATGGTGCTGCACGAGACCTTCGGCAATTTTGCTTTCGCCATCGCCTGCCGCGTGCTCGGCCTGCGCGACCTCGGGCCGGCACTATCGCCGTTCAACGCCTTCCTCATCTTGAACGGCATCGAAACGTTGTCGCTGCGCATGCAGCGTCATTGCGACAATGCGCTGGCGGTGGCGCAGTGGCTGTCGCAGCGGCCGGAAGTGGCCTGGGTCAGCTATCCGGGCCTGCCCACCGACAAATACCATGCGCTCGCCCAGAAATACGTGCCGAAGGGCTCGGGTGCGGTATTCACTTTCGGACTTAAAGGCGGATACGACGCCGGCGTGAAGCTCGTCTCCAAGGTCAAGCTGTTCTCGCACCTTGCCAATATCGGCGATACCCGCTCGCTCATCATCCATCCGGCCTCGACCACGCACCGGCAATTGTCCGACGCGCAGAAGGTCGCGGCCGGGGCCGGGCCGGACGTCGTGCGGCTGTCCGTCGGCATCGAGGACGTCGCCGACATCATTGCCGATCTCGAGCAGGGACTGACGGACTGAGGTGGTGCCTCACGATGTGAACGGAGGCCGGGGCGCGGGCAGACTCGCGCTCCAATTTTTCGTCGCGCTGCTGTTGCCGCTATCGGGCCCTGCGCAAAGCGCCCCGCGCCTGCCGGATGGCTTCGTTTATCTGCGCGATGTCGACCCGAGCATCCGGCAGGACATGCGCTATGCCGGCGTGAACAATTTCGTCGGCCATCTCCTGCCCGGCTACCGTGCCGGCGAATGCCTGCTGCGGCGGCCGGTGGCCCTCGCGCTCAAGGCCGTGCAGGCCGACCTGGCACGGCAAAGTCTCTCACTCAAGGTCTATGACTGCTATCGCCCGACCCGGGCGGTCGCACGCATGGCGCAATGGGCGGACAGTCCGGGGGCCAAGCCGGACACGTCGCGGTTTTATCCCGGGCTGAAGAAAGCAAACCTGTTTTCGCTCGGCTATATCGCCAGCCATTCCGCGCATTCGCGCGGCGTCGCGATCGATCTCACCGTGGTGCCGAAAGATGGCCCGCCGCCCGCGCCCTACGATGCACACGCGCAGTATGGCTCATGCGCCGGTCCGGTGGCGCAACGCGCGCCCGACGACAGCCTCGACATGGGAACGAGCTTCGATTGCTTCAGCGTGAGGAGCTATACGCGCAATGGCTCAATCACGGCCGAGCAGCATGCGCGCCGGCAAGTTCTGCTGAATGCCATGGCTCGCCACGGCTTCGTCAATTACAAGCGCGAATGGTGGCACTTCTCGTATCCGGCCGCCGATACGCGGCGGGAATACGATTTCGCGATTGAGGCGCGCTAAGTTTAGGTCGCAGCCACCCACACACGCTCCGTTCATTCCCGCGAAAGCGGGAATCCAGCGCTGCCTCTCAGTTCTGGGTCCCCGCTTTCGCGGGGACGAACGGTGGGTGTGGGTGGCACGCTTTTGGACCAAGGTCCGCGCGCTACTTCGTCAATGTCCGCGCCACGTAATCGCGGATACGCGCGAGCGTCTCGTCCGCGCACCAGATCTCGGTGACCGCCTTGTCGGTCGCGGCCCCGCTCCTTTGAACGCGCTCGCTCACCTCGGCACGGAGCTGGTGCTTGGTCTGTGCAAAGGCGGCCGGCGACAGCTCGGCCAGTTCGCGCGCGACCGCCAGCGCATCGTCGAGAAGATCGGCCGGCTCGGCGATCTCATCGATCCAGCCGCGGTCGAGCGCCGCATCGACGTCATAGGTCGCTCCGCTCAGCGTGAACTCCGCGAGGTTGCGCTTGGGCACCGCGTAGCGCACGACTTCGAACGCAAGCGCGGGAAACGCCACGCCGACCAAGAGCTCGGTCACGCCAATGCGGCTGCCGCCGCGCGCCATGATGCGGCGGTCGGCGCAGGCGGCGAGCACCGCGCCGCCCGCAATGGCATGGCCGTTGATCGCCGCCACCACGGGCTTCGGGTGATAGAACACGGTGTCATAGAGCCGGTGCAGTGCGGGCAAAAATCCCCGCACATAGGCCGCGCCGCCCTCGCTCACGCGCTTCAGGTCGACGCCGGCGGAGAATATCTTGCCGCGCCCGGTCAGCACGACCGCCCGGGCATCGGAGCGCGCGAGCGCCTCGAACCGCGCCGCCAGCGCCTCGCAGAATTCACTGTCGAGCGCATTGGCCTTGCCGTGCTGCAGCGTCAGCACGGCCACGCCGGCGTCGTTGGCGATCTCGATCACGCCCCCTGCTCCGCAGCCACGACACGCGGCAGTCGAAAGGTCTCGCGATGCGACAGCCGTTCCGCATGCATGATCGCCACCGTCAGCGTGAGGATCGCCAGCACCTGATGCGCGAGCGCAAGCGGCAACGGCGCCAGGTTCAGCAGCGTGATAATGCCGAGTGTCGCTTGCAAGGTCACCGCGCCGGCCACGATCAACGCGCCGCGCACCTCACGCCCGGCGCGCCAGGCGTCGTTCAGGTGAAACATGGCCAGCAGCCAGATGGCATAGGCCGTCATACGATGGTCGAACTGCACCGTGAGCACATTCTCGAACAGATTGCGCCAAGCCGGCGCGACGAACCACAGCCGCGCCGCCTCCGGCACGAAACTGCCGTCGATCAAAGGCCACGTATTGTAAGCGAGCCCGGCATTGAGGCCGGCAACCAGCGCGCCGAGATAAATCTGAATGACCAGCAGCACCGGCAGCGCCAGCGCCACGATGCGCAGCCGCGCGGGCGCTTCGCTCGGACGTTGCGAAGCCAGTTGCTGCGCGGTCCACAGGATCGCGGCATAGATCGCGGTCGCCAACGTCAGATGAAAGGCGAGCCGGTATTGCGACACGCTGACGCGGTTCGAGCCGGCAAGCCCCGAGGACACCATCCACCAGCCGACCGCGCCAAGCGCCGCGCCGGCAAAGAAGATGGTCCATAGCCGCGTCTTGAGCCTGGGCGGGATCCAGCCGCGCCAGAGGAAAAACAAGAACGGCAGCAAGAACACCGCGCCGGTCGAGCGCGCCAGCAGCCGGTGCGTCCATTCCCACCAGAAAATGACCTTGAACTCGGCAAGGCTCATGCCTCGGTTGAGCTCGCGGTATTGCGGAATGGCCTGGTATTTCGTGAATTCAACTTGCCACTGGCTGTCCGACAGCGGCGGCAGCACGCCGGTGACCGGCTTCCATTCGGTGATCGACAGGCCGCTCTCGGTCAGGCGTGTGGCGCCGCCGACCACCAGCGTGAGGAAAATCATGGCGGCGGCGGCCAGAAGCCAGAGCCGCACCGCGCGCGTGCGATAGTCGGAGGATGTGTCGATCGTCGTCATGGAACGCTTGCGTGCCGGGGATGGCGCGGACCATATAGGCGCCAGCGCCGCACCGCAAATGTTCCCCGTCGAGGGCCTGCCATGTCCATCCGCACCCGCAAATTCATCGGCACCGTGGGCCTGTTGGCCCTGGTGAGCTTCTGGGCGCTTTTGGCCATGGCGCTGGCGCAATCGGCGCTGACCGACATCAATGGCTGGGTGGCGGTGATCTATTACGTCATCGTCGGGCTCGGCTGGGTGCTGCCGGCCATGCCGCTCATTGCCTGGATGTCGCGGCCGGACCGCGCATGATCTCGAAAAGGCCTGTCCCCGACTTGATCGGGGATGGGAACCTTGTTTTCGGGTCCGATCATGCGGCGGCGAATAGTGCCTAGGCCGCGTTGACCTGCCGGAAGCCGTTCCACAGCGCGGTGCCGGCGCCCGACATCAGCACTTTGAGATAGCGTTGCTGCTGGAACTCGCCATTGACCGAAATGCGCGGCAGCGCGGTCAGATGCGCGCGATGCGCCTTGAACAGCACGCCCGGCCGCGTGGTGACCGCTGTCTTGAAGCCAAGCTCGGCCGCGATGCGGAACTCGCGTGGGCCGGCCGAGGTCGGATCGCCAACCGGGTAAGCGAGGTGATCGGGGCGCCGGCCGAGCGCTGCTTCCAGCACCGCCCGGCTCTGCTCCATCTCCGCGCGCACGGTCGCATCGTTCGACAGCTTCTTGAGCATGGGATGATTGACCGTATGCGCGCCGATCGTGCAGAGCGGATCGGCGGCGATCTTAACGATCTCGTCCCAGCCCATGCACATGTCGCGGCAGAAGGCCGGCAGGTCGACCCGATAGGTCGCGCACAGGTCGCGCACGGTCTTGCGCACCTCGTCCTCGCTCTTCATGCTGCGCAGATAGCCGTAGAGCGCGTCGTAGAGTTCGCGCTTCTGCTGCACGGTGGCGCATTCGAAGAATTTCTGCTCGCCGTCGATCATCAGCCCGACGCGAGCGTTCTGCGCCACCACCGCTTCGAGCGCGACCCACCACAATTCGCCCAGCCGGTCGGGAAAGCTGGTCGCGATATAAAGCGCGAACGGCAGTTCGTATTTCTTCAACAGCGGATAGGCGTATTCCAGCATGTCCTTGTAGCCGTCGTCGAAGGTGAGGCAGACGAAGCGGCGCTTGAAGTCTTCCGCGATGAAGCGGCGATGCATCTCGTCGAGCGAAATCACATCGACGCGCATGCGCTTGAGCCGGCGCAGCAGGCCATCGAGGAACTTGGGCGTGATCTCGAGCAGCCGGTTGGGCTGGAACGCATCGGGCCGCGGCGGCCGCACATGATGCAGCGTCAGTATCACGCCGACCCCGCCCAGCAGCGGGCGCAGCATGTGGTGCAGCCCGGTGAAGTACAGCGTCTCCAGGCCGGTCCGGATGGTGGTGCGCTTGCTCAAACCGGTGACGCCTTCTCGAATCCCAAAAGACGAAATCGACCCACTATTCCAACCCTTTATTGATAAATCTTTGCGAAGCTGTGACCTCCTGACGCAGCAACACAAGAACCCTGAAAATGAGCGTCGTTGCCCTCCGACCCGCGACTTCCCGGAACCCGCCCGTCGCGGTTCCCGACCTCGACGTCGCCCGGGTCGAGATTTTCGACAGCATCGCCGCCGCCGAACCGGCCTGGCGCGCCTTGGAACAGGGCCATTGCATCTCCACCCCCTATCAGCGCTACGATTTCCTGCAGCTTTGGCAGCGCCATGTCGGCGCGCCGGCCGGAGTCGAGCCCTTTGTCGTGGTCGCCTTCAATGGCGCCGGGGTTCCCCTCTTCCTGTGGCCGCTGGGCCGCCGGCGGGTATGCGGCCTTAAGGTGGCCGAGTTCCTCGGCGGAAAGCACGCCAATTTCAACATGGGGTTGTGGCAGCGCGACGTTGCGCCCCGCATCGGCGCCAAGGAACTGCGTGCGGTTTTGGATGAACTCAAGGGCCGCATCGACCTGCTGGCGCTGGTCAACCAGCCGCTGACCTGGTCCGGCAGCACCAATCCGCTCGCCGCGCTCAAGCATCAACGCTCGGCCAATTGCGGCTTCAGCGGCGCGCTCTCCGCCGACTTCGAGGCGTTGTTGCGAGCGCGCACCAATTCCGCCACCCGCAAGAAGATGCGCAAGAAGGAACGCACGCTCGCCGGCTACGGCAATGTGCGCCTCGAACGCGCCAGCGAGCCGTGCGAGATCAGGCGGGTGCTCGACGCCTTTTTCAAGCAGAAGAGCACGCGCATGCGCCGGCGCGGCGTCTCCGACGTGTTTGCGGCGCCGGAGACGCGGCGTTTCATCGAAGCGGCGGCGACCGAGACAGCGGCCGGTCAGGCGCCGCCGGTCGAACTCTATGCGCTCAAGGTCGACGACATCGTCGTGGCGACCATGGGCGGCACCGTCGGCGGCGGCCGCTTCTGCGGCATGTTCAATTCGATCCTGAGCGACCGCTTCGCGGCGGAAAGCCCCGGCGAGCAATTGCTCGCGCAGCTCGTGCGCCAATGCTGCGAACGCGGACTGACCGCATTCGATCTCGGCATCGGCGAGTCGCACTACAAAGGGCTGTTCTGCCCCGACGTCGAGCCGCTGTTCGACAGCTTTCTGCCGCTCAGCAATGCCGGCCGTTTGATGGCGATCGCCTATCGGCTGGCGGCCACCGGCAAGCGCGTCGTCAAGGAGCACCCGGCGCTGATGTCGATGGTCGGCTCGCTGCGCCGCCTGCGCGCCCGGCTATCGCCGGAGGCGCAGTGCTAGGCCGCGGCGGCCTGCGTTACGCCAGTCAGCAACGTCACGTCGGCAAAACCCGCCAGCAACAACTTCTCGCGCGCGGCGAGCGTTTCCGGTTTATCGGGGTCGGCCGCCACCAGAACGGCACGCGCCGCCAGCGGGACGAAACGCTCGACCGCGACATCGGCGGCCGAACCGATGTCGAGCACCACATGATCGTAGCTGCGCGCCAGCGCCTCGATGGTGGTCGCCAGCACGGGCGAAACGGCCAGCATGGCGCCGTCGGAGCCGACCGCCCCGGTCGCGATCACATGCACGTTGGAATATTGGTCGCGCGTGATGATATCGCCGAACGAAGCCGTGCCGCGCACCAGTTCGGCCAGGCCGGGCGCGTCCGGATCGATCGAGATCACCGACAGGTTGGGCGCACCAAACGCCAGATCGACCAGCGCCACGCTGCCGTCTTTCGACAGCGCGCGCGCGAGCTGGATCGCCGCATACGTGGTGCCGACATTGCGCGCGGTGCCGACCACCGTGACGCGGCGGCCGGCCGCGCCCGCCTGACGAAGGCCGCGGGCAATTTGCTCGACATTGTGCGCGGGCGTCACCGCCGCCGCTTGCGCCGGCGCCGGCGCAACGACGGGCTCCGGTGCGGGACCGACGTCCATGACCGGTGACAAGGGCGGGGATGCCATGCGCGGGGCCGCCGAGAAGACGACAGGCGCGACGGGCGCCGAATAGGCCGGCGCGGCGTAGGCCGTCGGCGCATAAGGATAGGCATAGGGTGCCGCCGCCACGGCCGGTGAAGGGGCGAGCAGCGCGCCGGTGACCGTCAAGCCCGCCGACAGAGCAAAGGCCGCGAAGGCCGCGATCAGCACGGTCGCGAGCTTCTTCGGATAGGCCGGTTGCAAAGCCGGGCTCGCGCGCGAGATGATGCGCGCCTCCGGCGGCGCGGCGTCGATGCTGTCACGAGCGGTGGCCTCGCGATACTTGGTCAAATAAGATTCCAGCAGGTCGCGCTGCGTCCTGGCCTCGCGTTCGAGCGCACGCAACGCAACGTCCTGCTCGTTGCTCTCCGAGGCGAGTTTCTTGACTTGATTGAGGCTGGCGGTGAGCTGCACGAGCCTGTCGCCGGCAAGCCTGGAATCGTTGTCGAGCTGGCGGGCGAGCCGCTCGCCTTCGTCGCGGATCTGGCGGTCGCTCTCGGCGATCTGCGCCTTAAGTTCCTTGATGCGCGGATGCTGGTCGAGCAACGTGGTCGACTGCTCGGCGAGTTGCGCGCGCAAGGCGATCCGCTGCTCGATCAGACGGCGCATGGCATCCGAATTGGCGATATCCGAGGATTCGATCGGCTTTCCCGAACGGATAAGCTCGCGCAACTGCTGCGCCCTCGCCTTCAGGTCGGCCTGCTGTCCGCGCGCCGCCGCGATCTGCGAATTAAGTTCGGTGAGCTGCTGGCTCGGCAGCGAGGTGTTGTTGGTGCCGACAAACAGGTTGGACCTGGCCCGATATTCCTCGACCTTCGCCTCGGCTTCGGCCACGCGCTTACGCATCTTCTCGATTTCGCCGGCGAGCCACTCTCCGGCGGCGCGTGTCTGGTCCTGCCGCGCCGTCTGCTGCATGGTAAGATAGGTCTCGGCAATGGTGTTGGCGACGCGGGCTGCGAGATCGGGATTGGCCGACGAGAAGTCGATGGAGATGACGCGAGACTTCTCGACCGCCGAGACGTTGAGACGATCGTAAAAAGCCTCCAGCGCGCGCTCTTCGCGGGTCATCGCGCTCACGTCGCGACCGATGCCGATCATGCCGAGCAGCGTTCGGAAAAATCCCCCAGAATCGAATTCCGGATTGTCGGCGAGCTTTTCCTTGGCGATCACCTGCCGCGCCAGATCGCGCGACAGCACGACCTGGATCTGACTGGCCACGGCCTCTGCATCGATGGTGGTGCGGTCGAGGCTTTTTTCAGCCTCCGGACGCAGGAAGGCGTTTTCACGCGTCTCCAACAGCAGACGCGCCTCTGAACGGTAACGCGGGGTGATGGCATTGACGACGACGAACGCCAGCGCCGCCGCGATCAGCGTATGGGTGAGGATCCGGTAGCGCTTCTGCCACAACAGCCGGCCGAGCCCTGCCAGATCCGGCTCTCCGGTGACGGAATAGGGGGCAACCTCGGGCGCCCGCTCAGGCGCGGCGGGAGCCGCTTTCAACTTTCGACCGAACAACATCACTACTCCACACGCATGCCGGTACGGCAGCATTGAGATCACAAACCATTATGGTTGCTTTGTGGTTAATTTCGTCCCCACAATTCGATTTCATGCGATTTTCTCAAGGGTTTACTGACAACCGCGCGGGGCGTCGCCGGCCGCGCAAATATGCTATGGAGTCTTGTCTTTCCGAATCGGCGATTGATTTGAACGCTCCCTTGAACATCCTGCACATCTATCGCGCCCCGGTCGGCGGCTTGTTCCGCCACGTGCTCGATCTGGCGCGGACGCAGATCGCACGCGGGCATCGGGTGGGCATGGTGGCCGACAGCCTGACCGGCGGCTCGACCGCCGACGAGATTCTGCGCGAGCTGGAGCCTTCGCTCGCCCTCGGCCTCACCCGTATTCCGATGCGGCGGCATATCGGGCCGGGCGATCTGCCCGCTCTCCTGCATGTCACCCGCCGCGTCGCCGAAACCAAGGCCGACGTGGCGCACGGCCATGGCGCCAAGGGCGGCGCCTTCGCGCGCATGGCGCTCGGCAGCCGACGCGCACTGCGCGCCTATACGCCGCATGGCGGCAGCCTGCTCTACGGTCACGACACGATGTCGGGCAGATTCTATCTGGCGACCGAACGCTTCCTGATGTTGTGCGGCGACCTGTTCCTGTTCGAAAGCGCCTATAGCGCCGAGATTTTCCGCCACAAGATCGGCACGCCCAAGGGCCTGGTGCGCATCGTCCATAACGGCGTGACGCGCGCCGAATTCGCGCCGATCGAGACCGCCGCGGACGCCACCGACCTCGTCTTCATCGGCGAACTGCGGCCGGTGAAGGGCGTCGACATTCTCATCGATGCGTTGGCCGAGTTGCGCGGCCACGGCCGCGCGGTGACGGCCACGCTGGTCGGCGACGGTCCCGACCGTGCCGCCCTGCAGGCGCAGGTCGACCGGCTCGGGCTCGCGGACCTGGTTCATTTCGCCGGCGCGATGCCGGCACGCGAGGCGCAGAAACTCGGCCGCATCATGGTGATACCCTCGCTGGCGGAGTCCCTGCCCTACGTGGTGCTGGAGACGGTCGCCGCCGGCATGCCGTTGATCACCACCAATGTGGGCGGCATTCCCGAGATCTACGGGCCGCGTTCCGATTGTCTGGTGGAACCACGCGACCCCGGCGCACTTGCGCGCGCCATCGCGCAGGCGATTGACCACCCCGATGCCACCGCCGCGCTGATGGCCGATCTGCGCGAGCGGGTGGCGCAATCCTTTTCCGTCGACAGCATGGTCGAAGGCGTGCTTGCCGCCTACCGCGACGGGCTCGAGAAGCTGCGCCTGCAAGGTCGCCGTTAAGCGACATTTAACATGTCCGCTAAGGCTTTCTTGAGAGTCTTCCCCTAGGAATTTCCGGGAAATTAAGGGAGTGCCTGCGGAGCGCGCGCGGCGCATTCGCGGCATGGCCGCAGGCAATGACCGACACCGATACCCAGCCCTCAACGGCTTCCGACGACGCCAACGGGAAAGGCGAGCCGGCGCGCGCTGGCGCGCGGCCGACGCATCCGTCACCGCCGCTCTCGCCGGAAGCGCTGGCGCTCGCCGCCAAGCCGCTGGCGACCCCGATCTCGCCGATCGTGCTTGCCGGCACCGTGCGCATCAGCGAATTCGTGCTCATGGTGACGGTCGGCATGGTGCTGTTCGCGGCCTATCTGCCATCCGCGCTGGTCGGGCGCTATCTGATCGCCACGCTGGCCATCGCGACGCTGTCGACCCTCGCCTTCCAGATCGCCGACATCTATCAGGTGCAGGCCTTCCGGGGACTCGAGAAACAATACATGCGGATGGCCTCGGCCTGGTCGGCGGTGTTCCTGGTTGCCATCAGCGCCTCCTTTTTCGCCAAGGCCGGTGAATTGTTCTCGCGGCTGTGGCTCGGCACCTATTACGTCGTCGGTCTTGTCGTGCTGGTCGGCTCGCGCCGGCTGTTGTTTCATGCGGTGCGCAAATGGACGCGCGAGGGCCGCCTCACCCGCCGCACGGTGATCGTCGGCGGCGGCCCGGCCGGCGCGCGCGTGATCGAGGAATTGCGCCGGCAGAAGGACTCCGGCGTCGAAATCGTCGGCCTGTTCGACGACCGCGGCGACGACCGCACCGGCACCGAATGCGCCGGCGAGCCCAAGCTCGGCAGCGTCGACGACCTGGTCGAATTCGGCCGCCGCACCCGCGTCGACCTCGTCATCTTCTCGCTGCCGATCTCGGCGGAAGGCCGCATCCTGCAAATGCTGAAGAAGCTGTGGGTGCTGCCGGTCGACATCCGGCTGGCGGCGCACACCAACCGGCTGCAGTTCCGTCCGCGCTCCTACTCCTATATCGGCAATGTGCCGGTGATCGACGTGTTCGACCGCCCCATCGCCGACTGGGACGTCGTGATGAAATGGCTGTTCGACAAGATCATCGGCGGCCTCATGCTGCTGTTCGCCCTGCCGGTGATGGCGATCATCGCAATCGCGATCAAGCTCGACAGCCGCGGTCCGGTGTTCTTCAAGCAGCGGCGCTACGGCTTCAACAACGACTTGATCGAGGTCTACAAGTTCCGTTCGATGTATGTCGAGGCGACGGATGCGCATGCATCCAAACTCGTCAGCAAGGGCGATCCGCGCGTCACGCGCGTCGGCCGCTTCCTGCGCAAGACCAGCCTCGACGAATTGCCGCAGCTCATCAATGTGGTGATCAAGGGCAATCTCTCGCTGGTCGGCCCGCGCCCGCACGCGGTGCAGGCCAAGGCCGAGGCCCGCCTCTATGACGAGGCGGTCGACGGCTATTTCGCCCGCCACCGCGTCAAGCCCGGCATCACCGGCTGGGCGCAGATCAACGGCTGGCGCGGGGAAACCGACACGCAGGAAAAGATCCAGAAGCGCGTCGAGCACGATCTCTACTACATTGAGAACTGGTCGGTACTGTTCGACCTCTACATCATGCTGCGCACGCCCTTCGCGCTGCTCAAGACCGAGCACGCCTATTGAGCGCAGCCACGCCGCCAGGCGGCGGCGATCGCGCATCCAACCTCAAAATCGGATTGAAAGAACCGCCCGCTATTTACGGGCGACGATATAAGCGTAGCTCGCGAGCGGACGCATGTCGGACGACTGCGCGAGGCCGCTGAACCACTTGTGCACGTCGCGCACGAGCGGGAAGCGCACATAGTAGTTGTGCCCGTAGAACGGCAGAATGGCGATCTCGCGATAGCCGATCTTCGACAGCATCGGCCGCATGGTGCCTTCGGTGGCGAAGCACCACGAATAGCGCGCCGGGAACACCGGGTCGTCTTCGTCGGTGCGGTGGGCAAACATGCGTTTCACGATGGCCGCCGCGAGCGCGTCGGGCAGCAGCCAGTTGAGCACGAAGGGCACCGAATAGAAGGTCGGAATGAAGGCCATCGCCACCCCGCCCGGCGCCAGCACCTCATAGAGATTGGCCCAGGCGCGCTGGCCGTCGGCGACGTGCTCGAACACCATGCGCGAGAAGGCGAGGTCTTGCGTATTCAAGAGGTGGCCGACGCCCGAGAGATCGCCGGCGATGTCGAAACAAGCGGTATTATAGCCAGGCGGCAGCACCGCGAGTTCCTTCGGCGAGATGTCGTTGACCGTCATCTCGACGCCGAGTTCCTCGATCTCCGCCGGCGTGAACAGCGGGTCGCGCCCGCCGCCGACTTCCAGGATGCGATGCGCCTTGAGCGCGATGCACAGGTCGTGCACCACCCGCTTGTAATTGTCCCAGGCCCAGTCCGACTTGTTTTCGATGTGGAGCGCGGCCAGCGCCGCGGCAAGCCCGAGCGGAGCGTTTGCCCCCGCCGCCGCTTGGCTTTGGGTCGCTTCGGCCGCTCCCGGCCGCGTCAGGGTGTCGGGCGCCAGCATTTTGTCGACCTGTCGGTTGCGATGGCTTTGATAGTTCAGTAACGGCTCGCGCTTAAAATACCGTTGAGATCGATGCTGCAATTTGAAGCGTTTTCGGCCCGCGCCGCCATAAATGCGCCGGCCGGCGGGTGCAAGCACGCGTTCCGCGCCTCTTCGTGAAAAAGGGAATGAGATCGCCCGTGCTTGCTGCCAGTGACATCGCGTTGCCGTCGCCGCCAATCGCTCACCCGGTGGCCGCGCCGTTCACCGAGCGACTTCTTCTGGTCGTGCTCTTCATCACCATGGCACTGAGCTCGATCGCCGTGATCGAGCCGTCCCCGCACGACGCGATGATGGGCGTCCTACTGATCACGAGCTTCATAGCCGGTGTGCGGTTTT
Source organism: Pseudolabrys sp. (assembly GCA_035549515.1). Classification (GTDB taxonomy): domain Bacteria; phylum Pseudomonadota; class Alphaproteobacteria; order Rhizobiales; family Xanthobacteraceae; genus Pseudolabrys. The sequence continues at coordinate 31,701 of DASZQT010000403.1, forward strand.
ACCGTCTGTTGGCAGTCCCGCTTCTGCTGCTCCTGGTGTGGAATGTCTCCGGCATGATCGCGCTCACCAACGCGCTCGGCCACGAAAAAACGGTGCAATATACCGGGACCTCGCTCTATCTCGCGGTGGCCGGACTTCTCTTCGCCTGCCTGTTCGCGGATCATACGATGCCGCGGCTCTCGGCCATGCGCATCGGCTATCTGATTTCCGCGATATGCGCGGCGCTGGCCGGCATCGCCGGTTACTTTCATCTATTCCCCGGCGCCGACATGTTCGCGCCCGACGGCCGTGCGCTGGGTCCCTTCAAGGACCCGAACGTGTTCGGCCCCTATCTGATCTGGCCCGCGCTCTTTCTCGTCTTCCGTATGCTCACCGAGCGCGTTCGCGTTCTCGACCTCGGCGTGCTCGCGATACTCCTGATGGGCCTGTTACTCGCCTTCTCGCGCGGCGCCTGGTTTCATTTCACGCTGTCGGCGCTGGTTACGATCACGATCGGATTCCTGACCGCACCCAACCACGCCGCCCGCCTGCGCATCTTCGTCCTCACAGCGGTCGCGATCGCGACACTGGCGGCACTGCTCGTGTTTCTGCTCTCGTTCAGCGCGATCGGCAACATGTTTACCGAGCGTGCCCACCTCATCCAATATTACGACGTCGGACAGGGCGGCCGTTTCCGCCTGCAGGAATTGGCGCTGACCGACCTGTTGAACTGGCCCGGCGGCATGGGGCCATTCGAATTTGCCCGCATCCACGGGGTGCAGCAACACAACGTCTATCTTCAGGCGTTTCTGGTCTATGGCTGGACCGGTGCGATGGGCTACATCCTGCTGCTGCTGACGACGATCTATGTCGGTCTGCGGACGTCCTTGATACGCACGCCTTGGCAGCCTTATGTCATCACCGCCTTCGGCGCCTTCGTGGGCGAAGTGGCGGAAGGTTTTGTGATCGACACCGATCACTGGCGGCATTTTTATCTATTGCTGGGCATTATTTGGGGACTCGCGGTCGCCACACTGCGGGCGCGCGCGCGCCGGCAAAGCGCGCCGCAAAACATCCGCTGGGCTCAGACGGGCCTTAACTAAGAGGCTACGCCACTATTTTTGTGCCGACCGGCTGGTAGCGTGGGCGGTTGCTTTCCAGCAGATGCCGCCGCCGCAGCGACACCGCCAGATGGCTGTACCAGGCATCGGGCAGGATCGTCGTCAGGAAAAGCGCGGCAAGCCCTTTGGCCAGCGATATGCTGCCGCTTCCGTCGCGCGTACGCCGCCACAGCGACAGGATCGCCCAGGGCCGATAGAGCTCGGGATGCTTGCGGCGGATCGAACGCCACAACGCGGCGTGCACGCGCGAGGACCGGTCGAGCAACATGCCCTCGCGCGCCATGGCGTAGACATAATAGGGTTGCGGTATCTCGATTCCGCGATACCCGTGTGCCGAAAGACGGAGGGTGAATTCCCAGTCTTCGTAACCGTCGCGCATGCTTTCGTCGTAGCCGCCGACAGCATCCCAACACGACTTGCGCAGCAGAAGGCCGGACGGCGTCGGATTGGTAAAGAGCAGGTCGAAACGGTTGAAATGCCGCTCCAGGAAACCGGTCGCGACACCGGTGAGCCGCATGTGACTGAACACGACGGCGACATCCGGCGGCGCGCTCCGCATCAGCGCGACCGCTTCGGCCAGGAACGGCGGCTCGAAGGCGTCGTCGCAGTCGAGCGGAGCGACGAGTTCGCTGCGCGCGGCGCGGATCCCGGTATTGCGCGCACCCGAGAGCCCGCGATTTTCCTGATGGATCACGCGTGCGCGACCTTCGAGCGCAGTCAGCTTGCGCAGCGTTTCTGGATCGGTCGATCCGTCATCCACGATGACGATCTCGAAGTCACGAAAGGTCTGGCGATCGAGCGACGCCATCAGCGCGTCGAGAAAGCGGCCGCCGTTATAGCAAGGCACGACAACACTGACCGCGGGAACGCGTCCCGCCGTCGCGGCGCCGCTCGTTTTCTGGTCCGCAGACTGGCCTGCCGATGACATCATTTCGCTTCTTAGACTTGCGAAGATGCACGCAATATTGGCGGCTTCGGAACAATTTTCCATTAATCCGCCCACATGCGAAGCGACGCGGTTTCACCGGACGCAGTGAGAAATCGTTCACCATGATCCTTAAGCTAAAACTGCGCAGTCGCCGTTAACTTGCCGCCCATGGTCCCGCACAGTCCGACTGCCGGCCGCGCATCCTTCCTGCATGAACGCGCACGTATCATCGCGAGCGTGCTGCCGATGCGCTACTTCCTGTTGCGCGTCTTCACCGCGGGCGCGGCCGTGCTCGCCGGCCTGGTGCAGACCTTCGTGTTCGCGCGCGTGCTTTCGCCGGAACTATTTTCTATCTACATCCTGATCGGAACGCTCGGTATCTCGCTCTGGCTGTTCGACCTGGGCGCGGCCAAGATCCTGTTCGTGCGCCAGCGGCGGCAGTTTCTGGAAAAGGCGGCCGACCCGGCCATCGCCGCGCAATCGAGCGCGGTGGTGCTGTTCTATGCGCTGATCGTTGCGGCCGGCACACTGGTTTGTTTCGCGATCATGCTGACGCGCCCGTGGCTGCCGCCATGGCAGGCCGGCGAGCTCGCGCTGTTCTTTGCGTTCTCCGCGCTCAATCTGGTGTGGTTCCCGCTGCGCAATGTGAGCAATGCGGTCGACCGCTTCATCTATTTCGAGACGCTGGAGACGCTGCGCCGCATCGGCCATATCGGCATGACGCTGGCGCTGTTGGCCGGCCTGCCGCTGCCGGTCTTTCTGGTGCTCGCCAATCTGTTCTGGTTCGTGCTGATCGGTGTCTGCTTTGCGAGCCTGGTGCGCGAGAAGGCGCTGGTCGCGCGGCTGGGCGGGCTTGTCGGCGCGCTGACGTCGTTCTGGTACGACAGCCGGCGCGAGATCCTGCGCAGCGGCAATTACGCGGTCGGCGAGCTTGTGGTCTACAGCTTCCCCTATCTGGTGGTGCCGGCCGCCTTCGGACTGGGCGCGCCGACCATCATCCTCGATACCGTGTTCAAGGTGTTCCGCGGCACCACGCTGATCTATGCCGCCGGGCTCGATCCCTTGGTGCCGCGGCAGACGCGCGCCTTCGCCGAGCGCGACGCGGTCAGCCTCAGGCGGGCGACCTGGACCGCTGCCGTCCTGTGCGCCATCCCGACGCTGGTGCTTTGCGCGCTGCTCCTGCTCGCCGGCGACCGGTTGTTCGCCATCCTGCTCGGCAAGGCCGCCACCGTGCCGCCGGCGGCGGTGTGGGTCCTGGTCGTGCTGCTTATCGCCAACCTGGCGCAGAACGTGGCGAGCAGCCTGCTGCTGCATACCGGGTTTTTCCGGGAACTGGCGCGGGTGGCGAGCTTTTTGATCGTCGCCATGGCGATCATGACCATCATCATGTTCCTCGCCGGCACCGACATCGTCGGCTTCATCGGCGGTTACGCGGCGGTCTATGTGGCCGGTGCCGCCCTTTACATCCGCTATGCCTTGCGCGGGCCATTCCGGGTCGCCGTCCAACCCAAGGCCTAAAAACGCCTGTTCAGGGCCGGCAGGACAAAGGTTGCGCCGCGAAAGGCGCGTCCCTATAGTCCGCGCCGTTCCGGTCGGGGCGTGGCGCAGCCCGGTTAGCGCGCTTGTCTGGGGGACAAGAGGTCGTGGGTTCAAATCCCGCCGCCCCGACCAGAAACATCGCTCACCCGTGCCGGCCGGTCGCCCTCGGCGCGCGTTCGACCAACGCTAATCCGCCGCCAACAGCGAAACGCCCAGTCTGGCACGCCGGCGCAACCAGGTGGTCGCGCGGTACTTCGGGTCGAGCGTGATGGCGTGCATGCCGTCGAGCACCGCCAGCACGCGCGCCGGCCCCAACATGTCGCCGAGCGCAAGCGGGCCTTTCGGATAATTGAGGCCGAGCTCGACCGCCGTATCGATGTCGGCCGGCGCGGCGATGCGCAGTTCGGCGATACGGGTGCCGACGTTGACGATCATGGCGCATAACCGCTGAATAACAAACCCGGTCGAGTCGTTGATGACGGTCACAGGCGCTTTCGTCGCGGCGAGCGCGGCCGCTGCCTCGCCCAATGTATCCGCCGAGGTGAGCGGGTTTTTCATTAGTGTACGGCGGCCCCCGAAGCCCCCCAACATATCGACCGCGACGGTGCGCGTGGGATCGAGCTTGAGCCGCAGCGCGACCTGCGTGCAGTCCTCGCCGAGCGGCGTCACAAAACAGAGCGCGCCCGCGTCCGGCGCGCCGCCGAGCTGCACGGTGAGGCCAGCGCCCCTGAGCAATTCGGCCAGTTCGGCACCGCCGTCCTCGTCGGCAACCCAGGCGCGCTCCGGAACCGGTCGCTCCTGCACGGTCACCGTTGGCGGCGAAGCCGTGGCCTCGCCGTCGTAACGATAGAAGCCCTGCTTGCTCTTGCGGCCGAGCAGGCCGCCGGCCACCCGTACCGTCATCTGCGCCGACGGCTGATACATCGGCTCGTTGAAATACTGCTCGTAGACGCTGACCATCACCGCATGGGTGACGTCGCCGCCAATGAGGTCGAGCAGTTCGAACGGCCCCATGCGGAAGCCGGCCGCCTCCTTCATCAACAGATCGACCTCGCGCGGGCTCGCAATGCCTTGCGACACGATGCGCAACGCCTCCGGTCCATAGGCGCGGCCGGCATGATTGACCACGAAGCCCGGCGTGTCGGTCGCCACAACCGGATGCTTATTGATCCGCCGCACGAAACCGACCAGCGCGTCGACGAGCGCCGGATCGCCACGCAAGCCCCCGATTACCTCGACCAGCTTCATTAGCGGCGGCGGATTAAAGAAATGCAGGCCACCGACGCGCTGCGGCCGCTCGCAACCGGCGGCGATCTCGGTCACCGACAGCGACGACGTATTGGTGGCGAGCACAGCGTCGGGCGCCATGCGCTTTTCCAGTTCGCGAAACAGCGTGCGCTTGACGTCGAGGTTCTCAACGATCGCCTCGATGGCGATCCCGGCGCCCGCCGCCTCGTCGAGCGAGGCGATCGGCCACAGATGTTGCATGGTGTGGTGCTTGTCGTCGGCCGAGATGCGGCCCTTGGCCACCTGCCCCTCGAGGCCCTTGGCGACCGCATCGAGCGCATCTTGCACGGCACCCTCGCGGGTATCGAACAGCAAAGTTGTCAGTCCGGCCTGGGCGCAGACCTGCGCGATGCCTCGCCCCATGGTGCCGGCGCCGATCACCAGCACCGTCAGATCGGAGGCCTTCAGATCGATCGCCACGGCTTACTTTCCTTCGAAATTCGGTTTTCGCTTTTCCAGGAAAGCGCGCATGCCTTCCTTCTGATCGCGCGTGGCGAACTGCAATTGGAGCGCCTTGCGCTCGAGCATCAGCGCGGTCTCGAGCGGCGCGTTCAGGCCGGCATGAACGATTTCCTTGATCTGCCGCACCGACACCGGCGGCATCGCCGCGATCTCGCGCGCAATGTCGAGCGCGCGCGCCAGCGCCTCGCCGGTCGGCGCCACCTCGCTCACCACGCCCATCTGCAGCGCCTCGGCCGCGCCGAACATGCGGCCGGTCAGCATCAAGAGCATGGCGCGTTTGGAGCCGATCAGGCGCGCCAGTTTCTGCGTGCCGCCGCCGCCCGGGAGGATGCCGACTTTGACCTCCGGCAGTCCGAGCTTGGCGTTCTCGCCTGCGACGATGATGTCGGCGCACAGCGCCAATTCGAGGCCGCCGCCGAGCGCGAAGCCTTCGACCGCGGCGATTACCGGCTTCGGACAGTCCATGATGGTGCGCCAATATTGCTGCACATTCCGCGCCATGATCTCGATCGGATCGGCCTCCGCCATTTCGGCGATGTCGGCACCGGCCGCGAACACCGTATCCGAGCCGGTGATGAGGATGCAGCGCGTGTCGGCGTCACTGCCGTAATGCCTGACGGCGTCGGCGAGCTGGCTGCGCAGCACGGTGTTGAGCGCGTTGCGCACCTGCGGCCGGTTGAGCCGCAGCACGACGATGCCGGGCACGGCCTGCTCGATGAGGACTGGATCGGACCCGGGCATGGAATGGCTCGCAAGGAAGGCTAAGGGCTCAAAAGCCCGCTTTGCCTATCATGCGGCTTTGTCGCTGCCAACGCAGTCGGACTAGCGCGCCAAACTGAACCGGTAGTTGAGCCTGGCCGTCACGACATGGACATTGTGTGGCGCGACATCCCAGAGATAGCTACCAACGCCACCGCCGAGCTCGTAGGAGGCCGAGTTCAAATGCGTGTAATCGTATTCGACTGCCAGGCTCAGCCGAGGCGTAAAGCCATACTCGAGGCCGGCTCCGACCGTAGGACCGACCACCCAACGGTCGTCGCTGCCGGACCCCGTGAAAGGCCCCACGGTATCGCTTACCGACAAGCTGACATGGCCAATCGCCAAACCGGCTTTGCCATAGAGCAAAACGTTCTGCCACGCGTATCCCACGCGTCCGGTGAAGGCGAATAGCGCGTCGATCTTGGTCTCGAACTTGTCGTCCCCGGCACCAAAGAGGCTGGGTGACGTGACTTTAAGCGCGGCCGCGTCGAACATGGCTTCGACGCCGTAGACCAAGGGACCGTTCTGAAAATTGTAGCCGAACTGGCCGCCGCCAATCGCCCCCGCGCTGCGGTTCGAGAACCAGTCGCCCGGCACAGCGTCGTAGAAGGTCGTGGCCGGCGTACTGGCTGTGTTAGTCCAGTCGGAATCGGCGCTTCCCCAGCCGAGATTGACGCCGGCATAGAAGCCGGACCAATCGTAGATCGGCGCAGGTATCGGGGCCTTAACCGGCAGATCGGCGGCAGAGGCACCCGTGCAGGAAATCCCCACCGCGAACAGTGTGACGCAGACCACGTTCGCACGCATGACACACCCCCACAGAGCCCCGTTTACGTGCAGTATACAAACACAGCCCCATCGGCAAACCGGAATCGTGATTACTCACAGGGCGTCCGCGAAAATACAGCTACAACCCTGCCGGGGCTTGTGAAATCGGGTCATCGGACTATCGTTCGCCGGGCGCGTGCCTGTCACTGTCTCGTGCAACGCCGCGGATTGAAACAGCCCATGTTGCGTAATGCCGTCATCGCCGCTTCGACACTTTGCATCGCCGCTTTCGGCGCGGCACTCCTGGCCCAGCACGCGCAGGGCCAGGCCAGCGCCGCCGGCACGGCCAAGCCCGCGCTCTCGTCGGAACGCCTGTGCACACACTATTCCGGTCTGCCCGCCCCATCGACGGACGAGACCCGGCCCGCCGGCATGGCCTGGATTCCGGGCGGAACTTTCCTCATGGGCTCGAACGACCGCTATCGCGAGGAGCAGCCGCCGCGCTACGCCACGGTCACCGGCTTCTGGATCGACCGCACCGAAGTCACCAATGCGCAGTTCGCCGCTTTCGTCGCCGCCACCGGCTACAAGACCGTGGCCGAGCGCGGCTTGAGCGCCAAGGACTATCCCGACCTGCCGCCGGATGCGCTGGTGCCGGGCGCGATGGTTTTCCAGGAGCCGCCGCCGAACCAGCCGGTCCACGTCGACGTGATGGAATGGTGGCACTATGTCCCCGGCGCCAACTGGCGGCATCCCAAAGGCCCGGGCAGTTCAATCGACGGCATGGAGAACCATCCGGTCGTACAAGTCGCCTATGCCGATGCCGCGGCTTACGCGAAATGGGCCGGCCGCGAGCTGCCGACCGAGGCCGAGTGGGAATATGCCGCGCGCGGCGGGCTCAACGGCAAGGAATTCGCCTGGGGCGACGAGCAGAGCCCGGACGGCCAGGCCATGGCTAACACCTGGCAGGGCTTCTTCCCCTACACCGACGACAAGGAGGACGGCTATCACGGCACCGCGCCGGTCGGCTGTTTTCCGCCCAACGGCTACGGCCTGTTCGACATGATCGGCAATGTCTGGGAATGGGCGAGCGACTGGTACGCGCCCGGCCACAACTTCGCAGACGGCGACGTCGATCCGACCGGGCCGAAGAACCCGACCAAGACCGCCGGCGGCCTGCTGCACGTCATCAAGGGCGGCTCATGGCTGTGCGCGCCGAATTTCTGCGCGCGCTACCGGCCGGCGGCGCGCCAGCCGGAGGAAACCGACCTCGGCGCTTCGCATATCGGCTTCCGCACGATTTCGCACGCGCCGGGTCCGGCACCCGACAAGCCTGCCGACACGCCGAAGAAGTAGGGCCGTGGCTCCTCCATACGTCATGCCCGGCCTTGTACCGGGCATCCACGTCTTGCGACTTTGCAGCAACGAAAGACGTGGATGGCCGGGTCAAGCCCGGCCATGACGGCGTGGCAAGTCGACTGCCCGTGAACGCCGCTTGCTCCCCGGACCCGCGCCTGCCCTACTTGCTGCAGCTCTTCTGCGCCTGTTGCATGAGCCGGACGTCCGCGCCATCGACCCTGCCGTCGCCGTTGAGATCGCCGCCGCAGAAAATCTGATCGGAGCAGACGCCGGACTGTTTGCGCAGCAACGCCATGTCGACGGCGGTGATCTTGCCGTCACGATTGAGGTCTGCGCGCTCGCACAGCGTCATGCAGTCGGTGCCGAGATGCGCCTGGATGATGGCGAGATCCTTCTCGTCTGTCTGGCCGTCGAGATTGATGTCATAGCGGCTCGGCCCCTTGCCGTTGAATGCCTTCCAGTTCTCGATGTCCTGGCGATTGACGCGGCGGTCCAAATTTCCGTCGCCCAGCTTTTCGCAACGGTTCTGCGCCTTGGCGTCGGCAAACATACCTTGCAGCTCTTTGTTCAACGCCAGGTAATTCTGCTTGTCGGCCCCGGTGAGACAGCTCGCGGGATCGGTCTGCCCGGGAATGTAGTTGGGACAACCTTGCGCGACCAGGTTGTCGGCCGCGTTGTCGAGGCCTTTCGGATTCTTCGGTGCTGGCGTGAGCTTATAAAGCTCCTTCGAAGTCACCGTGTAATATTCGGCCCATGGATAGGGCGGCGGCGGATTGGAGGATGTGACCGGCTTGCTGTATTTGCAGTCGATGCTCTCGATCTGCACCAGCTTGTAGAGCTTGTTGCGCAGAGCGAACTGGTGCACCGGCGAGTTTGTCTGATCCGATGAGTTGACATATTGCGCCACCGCGCAGCACGAAGTCAGTACGCCGGATTTCTGCGTTGTCCCCGGCCCGTACCAGGTGCCGCCGCCCTCGTCCTCGCACAGCGATTTGCTATAGAACAGCGTGTCGATGCAGTAGTTGGCGGACGCGATCCGGCACGGATAGCTGCGCTGCGAGGGATCGGGGTTGTAAGTGCCGATGCCGGTCTGCGTGAAGTTCGTGGTGCGGATTTCGCTCTGCGCCGGATCGATCAGATAGGGCAGCAACGGCTGGCTGTCGAGCACGCGGCTCGGCGGCACGACCGTTTTCACGTCGATGCCCGCTATATCACCGAACAGTTGGTATAAGTCGGCCGAGTTGACCATCTTGTCGACGGCGCGGCCGGGCTGCCTAACCATCTTGCCGGCAATGACCATCGGCACCCAAACGCCTGTCTGGTATACGCTGGCCTTCGCGCGTAGCGGATTGAAAGGAAAGCGCACCGTCTGCAACAGGCTGCCGTTATCGCCGTAGATGACGACGACGGTATTGCCGAGATCGAGCGAAGAGAGCGTGCGGCCGTCACTCTTCAGCTTGCCGAGGCCCATCGAGGCGAGCGTCCGCCCGATGGTCACGTCCATGCTCTCGATCATCGTATTGAAGATATGGACGTCCGGGTGCGCCGTGCTGCAGGCGGCCGGGAGGTCTTTCGGATCGGGCACCACGGCGGTCGACGGCTTCTGGATCGGCGTGTGTGCTGCGTTGAAGCTCAGGGTCAACATGCGCGGACCGTGCTGCTCCTTCCACCAGCTCACGGCGTCGTCGCCTTGCGCCGAGGTCAGGAACCGGCGGTCGGTCTGGTTTTGGCAGCTATTGTCGGTCGAAACCGGATCGCGCGCACCGGTGATGTCCGTGTGGCTCCAGACGTAATAGGCATTGTAGGTGCCGAAGTCGGAATAGCTCGGCGCATTCACGCCGCAGGCCTTGCCGGGGACGAAGATGCCGCCCTGCTGGAGACAGGTGCGCGCCGGATCGGTGCCCGGATCGCTGCTGGCGGGCGTGATGACCTTGCAGCGAATGGAATCCGCCGGCGCGGTGTAGCAGGCGCCCGCGACCTTGGTCTGGAAGAAACCGCAGGCCTGCTTGCCTTGCGGGTCGACACCACCGGCAGTCGGATCGACCGGCGGCGGGCCGCCGGCGATGACGCCATTGAAGCGGTCGAAGCCGCGGGTGAGCGGCGCGCATTTGCCGGCCGGGTCCTCGTAGTCGCCGAGGTGATATTTGCCGATCAGGGCGCTCTTGTAGCCGGCCTTGGCCAGCACGCGCGGCAGCGTCGCCTCGAACGACGACACGTAGCCCTGCGGCATCTGATTGTTGAGGATGGCCGCTTCGACGCCGGTGCGCAGCGCGTAACGGCCGGTGAAATTGGTGGAACGGCTAGGCGAACATTCCGGCATCGCCCACATATTGGTGAACCGGACGCCGTTGCGAACGATGAGATTGATGTTCGGCGTGAGCGGCGGCCGCTTCACGCTCGGGTTGAATATCTTGAGTTGGTCGATGCCGACATCGTCGAGGATGATGAAGATGATGTTCGGCTTGGCTGTGGCCGCCGCTTGCGCAGGCTCTCGCAGGCCGCCGGCCGTGACGACCGTGGCGGCGAGCGCCAAGCTCGCGACGAGGCCGGCCACGAATTTCAAGCGCATGCCCATGGCCACCCCACCCCTTGGCGTCGCGTATCGCTCGGCGCCGCGCCGCGCCGCGCCCCGATTCTGCGTGAAGCAAACTTGTCGGAGTCGCGAACGCCTCGCAAGAGGCGCGGCGAGCGCCCCTTGCGCAAGCGGGGTGTCGAACGGCGCGCGGGCTATTTCTTGCAGGTCTTCTGCGCCTGCGTCATCAGCCGGACGTCGGAACTGTCGACCTTTTCGTCGCCATTGAGATCGCCACCGCAGAAGACCTGGTCCTTACAGGCGCCCTTTTGTTTGTTCAGCAGCGTCATATCGTCGGCATCGACAACGCCGTCGCGATTGAGATCGGCGCGCTCGCACAAGGTCATGCAATCGGTACCGAGATTGGCCTGGATGATGGCGAGGTCCTTCTCGTCGGTCTGGCCGTCGAGATTGATGTCGTAAACGCTCGGCCCCTTGCCGTTATAGACCTTCCAGTTGTCGATATCGGTGCGATTGACGCGCAGGTCCATGTTGCCATCGCCCTTGGCGCGGCAATTCTTCTGCGCGTTGGCGGAGTTCTTCATCTTGGTGAGATCCTGGTTCAACAACGCCAGGGCCTCCTTGTCGATCTTGGTGCACACCTTTCCGGGCGCGCACAACTGGTTCGTCGTGTTGTCGAGGCCGTTCTTGTTGAGCGAGAGGTCGTAGAGTTCCTGAGTCGGCGCGGCGAGCTGATAGGTCGCCCACGGGAATGCCTTCTGGCTGGCATTCGTGATCGGTTTGCTGCAATCGAGCCCCTGCAACTCTACGAGCTTGAACTGGAATTGGTTGTTGCTCTTGGAAGGCTTGCCGCGAACGGCGTATTGATAAATGGGCGCGAGCGCGACGTTGGAATTGCCGTGCTGGGCCCAATATTCCTTGACCAGACAGCAGGAACCAAGTTGGCCCGACTTCTGCGTGGTGCCCGGTCCGTACCAGGTCCCGCCATTGTCGTTCTCACAGAGCGACTTCGAGTTGACCAACGTGTCGTTACAGAGATTGCCGATCTGGCAAGGCCAACTGCGGTTTTCCGGCAGCGGGCTGAAGGTACCCGGGCCCAATTGCGAGAAGTTCGTGTGCCGGATCGGCTGCGAATTCGGATTGATCAGGTAAGGCAGCATCGGCTTTGAGTCGATCACGTGGCTCGGCGGTACCAGCGTGTCGACATTGACGCCGCCGACCGCACCGAACAGCTTATAGAGATCGACGGTGTTGACCATGTCGTCGACCGCGCGGCCCGGCTTCACCACCATCGGCCCGGCGACGATCATCGGAACCCAGATGCCGGTCTGGTACACCGTGCCCTTGGCCCGTTGCAGGTTGAACGGCGCCCGCGCGGCGGCGCCCTGGCTGCCATTGTCGCCCAGGATCACCAGCAAGGTATTGCCGAGATGCAGCGAGGTGAGCGTGCGTCCGTTGGGCGCGAGCGTGGCAAGCCCGAGATCGGCGAGCGCGCGGCCGATCTGCACGTCGGCCGACTCGATCATCATGTTGAGCAGATCGCGCGGCGGCGTCAGGTTGTTGCAGGTGCTGCGCGCGTCGCGCGGGTCCGGCACTTCCGTGGTCGGCGGCTTCTGAAGCGGCGTGTGAATCGTGTTGAAGCTCAGCGTCAGCATGCGCGGGCCGTGCTGCGCCTTCCACCAGGACACGCCGTCCTCGGTTTGCGCGTCGGTCAGGTAACGGCGATCGATTTGCGAGCCGCAGGCATTACCCGGATTGACGTAAAGCGGATTGAGCGCCTTGGTGATCGTCGTGCGCGGCCACACATAATAGGCGTTGGTGCGGCTGAAGTCGGAGGCGGTCGGCTGCCGCACCCCGCATGCCACGTTCGGCACGAAGATGCCGCCATGCTGCAGGCAGGTGCGGGCCGGGTCGGTGTTGGGATCGGCATTGCCGGTGCTGATATAATTGCAACGGATCGAATCGGCCGGCATCGTGTAGCAGGCGCCTGGCTGCGTCTGATTCTGGAAATAGCCGCAGACCTGGTTTCCGCGCGGATCCACCCCACCCGCGGTCGTGTCCACCGAATTCGGGCCCGGGTTCATGGAGCCTTTGAAGAAGTCGAACCCGCGCGTCGCCGGCGCGCAATTTAGCGCCGGGTCTTCCTCATTGCCGAGATGGTATTTGCCGATCAGCGAGGACGTGTAGCCCGCCTTCGCCATCACGCGCGGCAGCGTGGCCTCGAACTGCGACATGTAGGTCTGCGGCAGATGCGCACCCGTGATCACCGCGTCGACGCCGGTGCGCAGCGAATAGCGGCCGGTGAACATGGTCGCGCGGCTCGGCGAGCATTCCGGCATGGCCCAGACATTGGTGAAGGTCACGCCCTTGTTGGCGATGAGCTGGAGGTTGGGGGTATGGGGCGGCGCCACGCCGCCGTTCTGGATGTATTTCAATTTCAACTGGTCGATCCCGACGTCGTCGAGAATGACAAAGATGATGTTCGGCTTGCTGGGCGCCGCCGCATGCGCCGGAGCGCGCAACCCGCCGGCAGCAAGTGCTGCCGCGCCGATGGCGCCGCTCAAGGCGATGCCGGCCACCAATTTAAACCGTGTCCCCATAACCCCACCCGCTCACTTTGCTTTGCCGGCTCGCTCCCGCAGTCGATCGGCGCGCGCAGGAGCCGTCCCCGACGGTACTTTGAGGCAGGCTTGCGCATCGAACAAGAGGCGCGGACACGCCGTCCAGAGGAAAGGCTGTATGGTGTGCTTGTTGCGCCGCCGAGCCGCGCGTCCGCGCGCGCCGACGCCAGCGTTCCAGCGCGATTATGGCGACCGCTCAAGCGCGGCGTCGATGAGCTTGCGGCACTCGGCGAGTTCATCCAGCGCCCCGCGCAGCGTGTGCCGATGCTCGCTGGCGAGCGCCGTGCGCGGCGGCGCGGGTTCCATTGGCGGCGACTGAGGTTCCCGCGCTTCGGGCGCGACCACGCCATGCATCGCGCGGTCGGCCGGCTCGATGCGCGGCATCGGCGTGCTTTCGAGCGGCGGCTCGCACCGCTCGCCCGGCGGCTCGCGCTCGCCGAAATCGCGGCCGATCAGCGCGCCGAGCCTTCCGCCCAGACCGCGTGGCTCTTCGAGAGCGTCAGCCGATTCGGCCGCTTCGATCTCCACGGCCTCGTCCTCGGCCGTCTCGCTCGCCTCGCGCGCCCCATGCGGCGGCTGGGTGGCGCCCTCCTCCCACACGATCTGCACGAATTTTATGCCCTGCTCGCGCAGGATGCGCTGTACGCCGCGGATGGTGTAGCCCTCGCCGTAAAGCAGATGGCGAATGCCGCGCAAAAGGTCGATGTCGTCGGGCCGGTAATAGCGGCGGCCGCCGCCGCGCTTCATCGGTTTGATTTCGCGGAAGCGGCTTTCCCAGAAGCGCAAGACATGCTGCGGCAGATCGAGTTCGTCCGCCACTTCGCTGATGGTTCGAAATGCGTCCGGCGCCTTGTCGTCCAAAGCGGCCCCACTTCCCTGATGTCGAACCTAATGTCGAAAACGCGTTACCAGACGGAAGATTCTAGTCTTCTTCTTCCGTGAGTTCGCCTTCGGCGTGGCCGTTGATGCGATGCTTGAGGATCGCCGACGGCTTGAACACCATCACCCGGCGCGGCGAGATCGGCACTTCCTTGCCGGTCTTCGGATTGCGCCCGACACGCTGGCCCTTCTTGCGCACCACGAAGGAGCCGAACGAAGAGAGCTTAACCGTTTCGCCACGCTCGAGGCAGTCGGTGATCTCTTTGAGCACCAACTCAACAAGGGTCGCCGACTCGGTGCGCGACAGGCCTACCTTCTGGTAGACCGCTTCACACAAGTCCGCCCGCGTCACTGTCTTACCGGTCATCGCCTGCCCTGCCCCCGGCGAAGGTATCCCGCTGAATTATCAACGATATTAGTATGATGCGGGCCGGTCAACGGGAAAACGGCCAACCCCTGTGCGAACCGGTGGCTTCTTCTTACCACCGCAGCAGCGCCGATCCCCAGGTAAAGCCCCCGCCCATGGCTTCCAACAGGATCAGATTGCCGCGTTTGATGCGCCGATCGGCTACTGCATCGGCCAAAGCGAGCGGGATCGAAGCCGCCGAGGTGTTGCCGTGGCGGTCGACGGTGACCACCACCTTGTCCGGCGCGATGCCGAGCTTGTGCGCCGAGCCGTCGATGATTCGCTTGTTGGCCTGATGCGGCACGAACCAGTCGATGTCGCCGGCATTCAGCCCGGTGGCATTGAAGGCGTCGTAGATCACGTCGGTGATCATGGCGATGGCGTGCTTGAACACCTCGCGGCCTTCCATGCGCAGGTGACCGACGGTCTGGGTCGAGGACGGACCGCCGTCGACATAGAGCTTGGCCTTGTGACGGCCGTCCGAACGCAGATGGGTGGAGAGAAGGCCGCGGTCGGCATTGGTCCCGGATGCTTCCTGGGCCTCCAGCACCAGCGCGCCGGCGCCATCGCCGAACAGCACGCAGGTGGTGCGGTCGTTCCAGTCGAGAATGCGCGAGAAGGTCTCGGCGCCGATCACCAGCGCGCGCTTATAAATGCCCGAGCGCAACAGCGAGTCGGCCACCTGCAGGGCGTAGACGAAGCCCGAGCAGACCGCCTGCAGGTCGAAGGCCGCACCATGGTTGATGCCGAGCCGGGCCTGCACCGATACGGCGGTGGCCGGAAAGGTCTGGTCCGGCGTGGCGGTGGCCAGCACGATCAGGTCGATCGAGGAGGCCGCGACATGGGCGTGGTCGAGCGCGGCACGCGCGGCGTTGTAAGCGAGATCGGAGGTCAGTTCGCCGGGCGCCGCGATATGGCGCTCGCGGATGCCGGTGCGCTGCACGATCCATTCGTCGGTGGTCTCCACCGAGCGGGCCAGTTCGTCATTGCTGAGGATTCGCGCCGGCAAATAGCTGCCGCAGCCAAGCACGACTGAACGCAAGGTGGTCACGAGGCCGCTCCGCTCGCGAGTTGCGCGGCGACGGTCGCCCCGGCCTTGAGATCGCGCGCCATCGATTGATTGATCTTGGCGAGCAGTTCGTAGCGGACCATGTCGTAACCCATGTCGATCGCCGAGGCGGTGCCTTCGGCATCGGCGCCCCCGTGGCTCTTGATAACGATGCCATTGAGGCCGAGGAAGACGCCGCCGTTGGATTTG
This sequence comes from Pseudolabrys sp., assembly GCA_035549515.1. Classification (GTDB taxonomy): domain Bacteria; phylum Pseudomonadota; class Alphaproteobacteria; order Rhizobiales; family Xanthobacteraceae; genus Pseudolabrys. The sequence goes on from DASZQT010000403.1 coordinate 47,600, forward strand.
CGCGGGTCCATCTTCTCGCGCAGCGTGCGGAAGGCCTGCCGCGCCAATAGATAGCCGAGGCGGGAAGCCCAGGTGCGGTTGAGCGCGGCCCGCAGATATTGCGCGAGCTGGTGCGCGGTGCCCTCGGCGGTCTTGAGCGCGATGTTGCCGGCGAAGCCCTCGGTCACCACCACGTCGACCACGCCCTTGCCGATGTCGTCGCCCTCGACGAAACCGTGATAGTCGAAATGCGGGAAATGGCCCTCGCGCAGGATGCGGCCGGCTTCGCGCACCTGCTCCAGGCCCTTGACCTCCTCGACCCCGATATTCAGGAGCCCGACGGTCGGCCGTTCGATATCGAACAGGACGCGCGCCATGGCGCTGCCCATGGCGGCGAGATTGATCAGGTGGGCCTCGTCGGCGCCGATCGAGGCGCCGACATCGAGCACAATCGATTCGCCCTTGAGCGTCGGCCACAGCGCCGCAATCGCCGGGCGTTCGATGCCCTCGATCATCTTGAGGTTGAAGCGGGCCATGGCCATCAGCGCGCCGGTATTGCCGGCCGAGACCGCGACATCGGCCTCGCCCTTTTTCACCGCGTCGATGGCGCGCCACATCGAGGACTTTCCGCGCCCATAACGCAGCGCCTGGCTCGGCTTGTCGTCCATGCGGATGGTGACGTCGCTGTGGACAACGGTGGAACTGGCCTTCAGGCGCGGCAGACCCTCGAGCACGGGGGCGAGCACGGCGCTGTCGCCGACCAGCAGATATTCGATGTCGGGATGCCGGGTGAGCGAGAGGTCCGCCCCCGGCAGGATGACCGTGGCCCCATGGTCGCCGCCCATGGCATCGAGCGCGATACGGACCTTATCCGTCATGGGTCGACCTCGGCGGCGCCGGCGCCGGCGATGGAGTCATGGGTGTTTTCGACACGGGCGCGACCATAACCGCTTGGCCGGACGAGACAAGCCGGTTGTGCCCGGACACCGCCGCTTGCCCACCGCTCACGAGCGGCTGCCGCCCGGCCGTTTCTTCAAAGCCGCCAGCGCGGCGAACGGGTGCGCGCCCTCGTCTCCAACATTCGGCGGGGTGAAAGTCGCGCCCGGCTTGCGCGGATAGGGATCGATCCCGAGCACCATGAACTCGGTCGCGAGCGCGCCGAGGTCGATCGTGCCGCCGATCAGCGGCTCCGGCGGCTCTTCCTCGGCCTCGCTCAGATGATGCTCCGCCGCCGCGCTTTCGCCCGCCTCGCCGCGCTCCGGCTGCGGCGCGAAGGTCACCTCGACCGGCTCGTCGATCTCGCTTTCCATCGGTTCCAGGCTGACCACGCAGGTCTGTCCGACCCGCGCGCGCACCTGCCCGCGCACATGCACCGCCGCGCCGCGCCGTTCCAGGTCAAAACTGGCCGCCAGGTGCGGCAGGTCGCGCAGGCCGGCGAACCTCGCCAGTTCCGCACGCGTCGCCTCCGACGGCTCGATGTCCAGATGCTGGCCAGTCTCCGGGATGCCCACAACGGCGACCGGCACGCTCCAAGGGCTGGGGGGTTTTTCCATGACGATCAGTCTCTTATCGCAAGTTCTTGGCACAGAATCCTAAGGTGCCGCAACAAAGCCCGCCGGGTCGGGAAAGGCGATCTCCCCCCGCCCCAGGGCGGTCGCGTCCTGGGCGGCAAGCCGCTGCACCGTCTCGCGCATATAAGCCGCCAGCCGCCCGGCGGCACCCGCCGGCGCGGCACCGCCATAGACGTTGCGGGTTATGGTTTCGATCAGGGCCTCGTCCGCTCCGGCTGCCAAGGCCTGCCGATAGGCCTGCGCCCGGCCGTAGAAGGCCTCACCGATCCGCCGCATCTCCTTGGGCACTTTGAGGTCGCTGATGCCTATTTCCCGCAGGTTGTCGTCCATATCGCGGCAGAAGCGGTCAAAAACGCCCTGCCCCAGCTCCGCCAGCGCCGGATCGCCCATCAGCCGCTCGCTCACCAGCGCCAAATGCAGGACCAGCAGGTCGAAGCGCCCGTTAACCGTATCGGCGACGCCCAAGTCGCGGTAAAAGCAGGGCCTTCGCGCCTGCGCCACGATCATGCCATACAGGGCGGAAATGGTGCCGGCCTGCCGGCTGCGGCGAAACAGGGGAAAGATCATCGGATTTGCAACTGGTCGCTGACCGCGGTTTTTGCGCGGTTACGGCAAGGGCGCGGCCGATGCAAGAGGCATTATGGGGACCGCGGATTTGGGTTTTCGCATCGGATTGGGCGCCAAGGGCGTCAGGCGCGCCAAAGGCGCCTTGGAAACGAAGGGCACTCGTCGTTTCGCGCTGGTGGTCGCGCTTTCGCTCGCGCTTGGCGCCTGCGGCGGCATGACCGAGACCCTTCAGCGCGGCTATGTGCTGCCGGAAGGCGCGCTCGAGCAGATTCCGGTCGGCGCCACGCAGGACCAGGTTCTGCTGGTGCTCGGCACGCCCTCGACCGTCGCGACCGTGAGCGGCGAAGCCTTCTACTACATTTCTCAGAAGGCGCAGCGCAGCGCGGCCTTCATGCCGCATGAAGTGGTCGATCAGCGCGTGGTCGCGGTCTATTTCGACAAGGATCGCCGGGTGGTGAAGCTCGCCAATTACGGCATCAAGGACGGCCGCATCTTCGACTTCTATTCCAAGACCACGCCCACCGGCGGCCAGGAGCTCAATTACATCCGTGGCATCTTCAAGGGCCTGACCTTCCACCCGTAAGGGAGCCGGCGCGGCGCTACGCAACGGCCAGTGAATAAATAAGGGCCCGCATCGCTGCGGGCCCTTCGGTTTCGCGAGATCGCTTTGCGTCGCGCGTCAGTGCGCGAGCACTGCGAGCAGGAGCAACGCCACGATGTTGGTGATCTTGATCATCGGGTT
>DASZQT010000404.1:0-15710 GCA_035549515.1 Pseudolabrys sp.
TGCGCTTTCACCACGCAGGGGCCGATTTCACCGGCAGCCTTGGCGGCTTCATCTGGCGTGTTGCACAGAATACCGCGCGGGATCGGAATGCCGGCCGGTTGCAGGACCAGCGATTTGGCGGCGTGTTCTTCGAAGTTCATGGATGACAGCCCCTATCGGCCTCATGGTGAGGAGCGCTCCGCAGGAGCGCGTCTCGAACCATGGGGCCGCCCCATCCTTCGAGACGCCACGCCATAGCGCGTCGAAGACGCGCGTCGCCGCGCTGACGGCGTGGCTCCTCAGGATGAGGCGGAAAAAAGTTTACGGCTTCGCTGGTCACTTCCCGTACTTCGCCCAGTACTTGCCGAACAGCGCTTCCTCGCTCGGCTTGTCCTCGGGGATGGTGGTGACGAGGTGGGTGATGTTGATGAAGTTCTTGTAGTTGAGGTTTTCGGTGATGCTGTTGCCGCCCCAGGTGCCGCAACCCATCGAGAGCGTGAAGTTCAGCCCGTTCTCGAAGCTGCCGCCATTACCGAAGGTGTGCGCCTGGTTGACCAGCACGCGCACCACGTCGGTGTCCTCGGCGAGCTTGCGCGCGCGCTCCATCTTCTTGGTGTGCAGGCCGACCGAGTGGCCGCGGCCCTGGAAATTGAGCACGTCGCGCACCTTCTCGGCCGCGGCATCGAAGTCCTTGGCGCGGTAGATGGTCAGCACCAGCGACAGCTTCTCGCCCGAGAACGGATGATCGCGGCCGGCGCCGCTGTCTTCCACCATGAAGAACTTCTTGCTCTCCGCCGCCGCCGGCAGGCCGCAGCCGCGCGCGAACACATCGGCATCGCGCGCGATCAGCGTGCGCGACAGCTTGCCGTCCGGCCATAGCGCTTCCTGCACCTTGGCCTTCTCGGCCGCCGAGCACATATAGCCGCCGACGCGCTCGAGCGCGGCGATCGCCTGATCGTAGACCGCATCGACGATGGTGACCGAGTTCTCCGACGAGCATGACGTCGCGTTGTCGAAGATCTTGGAGGCGCAGATCTTGGCGGCCGCGTCGTCGAGGTCGGCGGTCTCGTCGATGATCACCGGCACGTTGCCGGTGCCGACGCCGATCGCCGGGGTGCCGGACGAATAGGCGCGCCGCACATTATCCTGCGAGCCGGTGGCCACGATCAGGTCGGCCGCCTTCATCAGCGCCTGCGTCATGTCCTTGGAGGCCGGCGGCGGCAGGATCTGCACGAGGTCTTCCGGCAGGCCGATCTTCTTGAGTTCCGCGCGCATGTAGTCGACGGTCTTGCCGGTCGTCTTCATGCCGGCCGGCGAGGACGCGATGATGATCGCATTGCGGCCCTTGATCGCCATCATCGCCTTGTTCACGGGCGTCGCGCCCGGATTGGTCGACGGCGTGATGGCGCAGACCACGCCCACGGGCTTCGCCCATTTGACGATGCCGTGTTCCTTGTCTTCCTCGATGACGCCGACCGTCTTCACGCGCAACAGGTCGCGTAGCGTGCCGAAGGTCTTGCGCTGCTTCTTGATGATCTTGTCGGGGACATTGCCGAGCTTGGTGTCGGCGACCGCGAGCTCCGCCAACTCCTTGGCGTGCGGCGGATTGTAGAGCGACCAGGCGAGCGCGGTGACGGCTTCGTCCACGCGGGCCTGATCGGCGCCGGCGAATTCGGCCATCGCCGCGCGCGCGCGGCGCACGAGTTCGTCGACCACCATCTGCGCGGCCGGATCGGCCACCGGTTTCACTGCGACTGTCATGTCATTCTCTCCTGCGTGTGCCGCACACTCCGCTCATTCCCGCGCACGGACATCGGGTATACCCGATGTCCGCCCTTTTCAGTACGCAAGTCGCCTATAGGCGACTTGCGCTGGGAATCCAGCGCTGGGTCCCCGCTTACGCGGGGACGAGCGGGAGAGTGCAGCGCAATCATTCCGAACTACTCACGCCACCTGCTGCGGGCGCATGTCCTCGCGGTTGATGCCCGCCACCGGCACCGGCTTCTTCATGGCGTCGCGGCGGAACGGCTCGCCCAGTTCCTGATTGAGGATCACCTCGATGAAGGTGGTGATGCGCTTTTTCTGATCCTCACAGGACTGCCGCAAGGCCTCCGTCAGTTCGGCCTGCGTGCGCGCGGTGACGCCCTTGAGGCCGCAGGCTTCCGCCACCTTGGCGTAGCTGAGGTGCGGGTCGAGCTCGGTGCCGACGAAATTGTTGTCGTACCAGAGGATCGAATTGCGCTTCTCCGCGCCCCATTGGTAGTTGCGGAAGATCACCATGGTGATGCCCGGCCACTCCGAACGGCCGATCGAGCCCATCTCGTTCATCGAAATGCCGAAGGCGCCGTCGCCGGCGAAGCCGACGCAAGGCGTGTCCGGATTGCCGATCTTGGCGCCGATGATCGCCGGGAAGCCGTAGCCGCACGGACCGAACAGCCCGGGCGCCAGATATTTCCGGCCCTTCTCGAACATCGGATAGGCATTGCCGATGGCGCAGTTGTTGCCGATGTCGCTGGAGATGATGGCGTCGGCCGGCAGGCCGGCCTGGATCGCGCGCCACGCCTGGCGCGGCGACATGCGGTCGGCGTCGCGCGTGCGCGCGTCGGCGTTCCAGGTGGTGCCCGGATCGTCGTCCTCGTGATCCATGCTGGAAAGCGTCTGCAGCCAGCGCGATTTGGTGGTGTGGATGAGCGCCTTGCGGTCCGCGCGGCCGGCGTCGCCCGCCTTCGGCGAAAGCTGCGCCAGGATTGCCTGCGCCACCAGCTTAGCGTCGCCGCAGATGCCGACAGTGACCGGCTTGGTCAGGCCGATGCGGTCGGCATTGATGTCGACCTGGATGATCTTGGCGTCCTTCGGCCAGTAGTCGAGGCCGTAACCCGGCAGCGTCGAGAACGGGTTAAGGCGCGTGCCGAGGCAGAGCACGACGTCCGCCTTGGCGATCAGCTCCATGCCGGCCTTCGAGCCGTTGTAGCCGAGCGGACCGACGGCGAGCGGATGGCTGCCGGGAAAGCTGTCATTGTGCTGGTAGTTGTTGCAGACCGGCGCGTCGAGCCGCTCGGCGAGCGCGACACATTCCGGAATGGCATTGCCGATGACGACACCGGCGCCCGACAGGATCACCGGGAACTTCGCTTCCGACAAAAGTTTCGCGGCGGCCGCGACGGCCTGAGCGCCACCGGCCGGACGTTCGAAGTCGACGATCGCCGGCAGGTTGATGTCGATCACCTGCGTCCAGTAGTCGCGCGGAATGTTGATCTGCGCCGGCGCCGACAGGCGCTTGGCCTTCGAGATCACGCGATTGAGCACCTCGGCGACGCGTGAAGGATCGCGCACCTCTTCCTGGTAGCAGACCATGTCGCGGAACAGCGCCATCTGCTCGACTTCCTGGAAGCCGCCCTGCCCGATGGTCTTGTTCGCCGCTTGCGGCGTGACCAGCAGCATGGGCGTGTGGTTCCAGTAGGCGGTCTTGATCGGGGTCACGAAATTGGTGATGCCCGGACCGTTCTGCGCGATGCACATCGCGAGCTTGCCGGTGGTGCGGGTGTAGCCGTCGCAGATCAGCGCGCCGTTGTTTTCGTGCGCCACGTCCCAGAAGGTGATGCCGGCCTTGGGGAACAGATCGGAGATCGGCATGAAGGCCGATCCGATGATACCGAAGGCATGCTCGATGCCGTGCATCTGCAGGACCTTCACAAAAGCTTCTTCCGTCGTCATTTTCATCGCTTAGTCACTCCTGGGAAACAGCGTTCAACACTCTTCAGGCATTGGCCCGAAAGATTTCGGCAAGTTCGGCGGCGGCGCTGCGCAAGGCCGGCAGATGGCGGCGCGCGATCTGCACGTTCATGCGCGCCTCCGGCGCTTGCAGCGCCAGCGCGGCGAGGATTTCTCCGTTGCGGCCGGTGACCGGTACGGCGAGGCAAACCACGCCGACCAGATATTCCTCGCGATCGAAGGAGACCTGCTCCTTGCGGATCTGCTTGAGCTCGGCCTCGAGGCGCTCGCCGTCGGTGATGGTGTTGTCGGTGAAGCGGCGCAGCTCGAGGCTTTGCAACAGCCGGCGGCGGCGCGGCGCGGCGGCCAGCGACAGGAACAGCTTGCCGATGGCGCTGCAATGCAGCGGCACGCGCGAACCCGACGTGTAATGCAGTCGCAGCGGCCAGTGGTCGGCCTCGACGCGGTCGAGATAGACCACTTCGCCGTTGAGCAGCGTGCCGATATTGCAGGTCTCGTTCAGCGTATGCACGAGGCGCTGCAGCACCATGTGCGGGGCGTCGTTGCGCATCGAGGAGGACAGCGCGCCGAAGGCGAGATTGGCGAGCCGGGGACCGACGACCAGCCGGCGGCGGCCGGGCTCGCGCGAGAGATAGCCTTGCGTGACGAACCAGTCGACCAGGCGGTACGCGGTCGCTTTCGGCAGCTTCAGTTTGGCGATGATGTCGAGCACCTCGACCGGCGCGGGCGAGGAAGCGACATGCTCGAGGATGGCGAAGGAGCGCGCCGTGGCGCCCAATTTCTGCTCGCGCGCCTTGTCGGCTTTCGACGTGGCGGGCTCGGGCGCAAAATCGGGCACGGTGCGCGGCGCGTTCGGCAGGGCCGAGCGGGCGCCCGCGGAACGTTCATTGACGCTAAGATCGGTAGGCATGCATCACCTGACAGACGCGGCTAAGCGGTGGCGACGCGACGGGCGCGCCATTGCTGGAGGAACGGGAGCAGAATGATCAGAATGGTGAACACCATGATCGTGCCGGAGATCGGGCGGGTGAAGAACACCGTCCAATCGTTGCCGTAACTGATCATCGCGTTCATGAACGCGCTTTCGGCGAGCGGACCGAGGATGACGCCGAGCACCAAAGGCGCGATCGGGAATTTCAGGCGCTCGAAGGCGTAGCCGATGACGCCGAAGCCGATCATCAGCCACAGATCGGTGACGTCGTTGCGGATCGACAGCGCGCCGATGAAGCAGAGAATGAGCACATAGGACGACACCACCGCTTCCGGCAGGTCGAGGATCTTGACCAGCGGGCGGATGGCGAAATAGCCGATCACGCACATCAGCGCGAGGCCGAGGAAAATCGAGGCGAACACCGCATAGACGATCGGCGCGGAGGTCGCGAGCACCTGCGGGCCAGGCTGTATGCCGTGCAGCATGAAGGCGCCCAGGATGATGGCGGTCGCGCCCGAGCCGGGAATGCCGAGCGCCAAGAGCGGCACCAGCGCGCCACCGACCGATGCGGTGGCGGCCGCCTGCGGCGCCACGATGCCTTCGGCGATGCCCGTGCCCATTTCGGCGCGGCGCTTGCCGAACTGCGCTTCCAGACCGTAGCTCACGAAGGAGGCGATGGTGGCGCCGGCGCCAGGAATGAGGCCGATGATATTGCCGAGCACGCTCGCGCGCAGGAACATGGATTTGAGCGCGCCGATCTCGCGCCAGCTCGGCAATTCGGTGCGCGCATTGCTGATCTTGTCGATCGGCTTGGTGGCGAAGCCGGTTTCCAGCCGCGACAGCACCTCGCCGACGCCATAAGCGCCGACCATCACCACCAGGAACTCGATACCGTCGGCGAGAATGCGCGAGCCGAAGGTGAAGCGATAGGCGCCATAGGTCTCGTCGGTGCCGACGCAGGCGATCAGCAGGCCGACCGACAGGCTGATCAACGCGTTGCCGAGCGAGCCGCGCCCGAGCGCGACGACGCTGGACAGGCCGAACATCAGCACGGCGAAATATTCCGGCGAGGAGAAGCGCAGCGCGAAGGAGGCGAGCGGCTGCGTGAGCACCACCATGATGATGCCGGACAGCACGCCGCCGCCGAGCGCGGCCACCAGCGTCCAGCCGAGCGCCTTGGCCGGCTGGCCCTTGCGGCCCATGGTGTAGCCGTCCCATAGCATGGGCACGTCGATCGGCTCGCCGGGTATGCGGAACAAGATCGCGGTGAAGGCGCCGCCATAGGTGCCCGACACGTACATCGCGGACAGCAGCACGATCGAGGCGGTGACGTCCATGCGATAGGTGAAAGGCAGCGCCAGCGCGACGCCCATCACGAGCGTCAGGCCGGGCAGCACGCCGATCAAAAGGCCGATGACGATGCCGACGAACAGCATCAGGATGTTCATCGGCGTCAGGCAGTCGATGAAGCCCTGGCCGAGCTGCAACAGAATATGTGTCATGGTGCTGCTCCCCTGCCCTATCCGCCCATCATCACGCGGACGAAATCGGTGACGGCGTCGAACGGCGGCTCGCCGCGCGGCAGCGAGACATAGGCGATGCGCATGAAGATGAGCGCCGCCAGCAGAGTGACCACGGCGCTGGTGGCCCAGATCGCGCCGTGGCGGCGGTAACGGCCGAGATACATGAAGGCCGACAGGAACAGGAAGGTCGACAGCAGGAAGCCCAGGATGTCGACCACCACGGCATAGACCGACACCAGCACGATGCCGCCGGCGAGCAGCCAGGGATAGGTGGCCGGCGCTTCTTCCTGGTCTTCCTTTTCCAGCGCATCGGCGACGCCGTGGGTCTCGCCGCGCAGCCCGAGCACGATGCGGCCGATTTCGAACAGGCAGACGATGGCCATCAAGCCGATCGCCATCTTCGGCCAGAAGTCCGGCCCGAGCATGCCGGGCCGGGGCGTATATTCGATGGTCTGCGCGTAATGAAACAGCACGGCGGCGACCGCGAGGCCGACGAGATAAGGGAACGTCGATCGAATGGCGCTTTTACCCATGATGCCGACCTCGCCTGTCTTTCACCGATCCGGTTACTTCGCCGCCACGGTTTTCTTCATGTCGTCGAGTTGCTGATCGATGAAGGCCGTCGCCTTCGACGAATCCTCGAAGCTGTTCGGATCGCAGAACTGCTCGTCCATGAACTTCTTGTACTCCGGCGAGGCATAGACCTTGGCGAGCGCATCCGAGAGCTTCTTGACGATCTCCGGCGGCGTGCCCGAGCGCACGACGATCGAGCGGAACTGCGGCAGCGCGACCTTGTAGCCGAGCTCATACGAGGCCGGGATGTCCTTGAAGCGGTCCAGGCGCTTTTCGCCGAACAGCAGGATCGGGCGCATCTGCTTGCTGTTGAGGAACTGCGCAACGTCGCCGGCCTGCTCGTAGAGCGCGTCGGCATGCCCGCCCAGGATCGACACATAGCGCTCGCTCGGCTTGGCGAAGGGGACCTGCACCACCTTGATGCCGCCGCGGTCGAGCACGCTGAGCGAGAAATCGTCGACGCTGCCGAAGCCGAGCGTCGCCACTTTCAGCTTGCCGGGATTGGCCTTGGCGTCCTTGGCGAAGTCGGCCCAGGTCTTGAACTGCGAATCCTGTTTCACGAAAATGAACGAGGGCACCTTCATCATCACCGCGACCGGCGTGATGTCCTTCATCGTCCAGCGCGGATTCTTGCCGGCGAGCAGCGCGTGGCTGTCGGCGATGTAGACCGCCATCGAATAGCCGTCGGCGGGCGCGGCCAACAGCTTGGCCATGCCGGTGGCGCCGGTGCCGCCCGGCACGTTCACGACCGGGATGCCTTGGCCGAGCATCGGCTCCATCTCTTTGCTGATGAGGCGGGCCAATTGATCGGCGCCGCCGCCGGGACCCCATGGCACGATCAATTCGATCGGCCGTTCCGGATAACCGGCCGCCGCCGCGGGACCGATAGCGAGCGCGGCGCCAACGGCGCCAGCCAGAAGCAGTGCGAACCTTCGCGTGGTCGATTGCATCATTTCATCCTCCCTGTCGGCCGCGTCACTGCCCGCCCGCGCGCGGCCGTGTTCATGAGCGGGCGGCTGGTCCGGCTTATAGGCTGCCGGTATTGCGCCAGGACGGCCGCAACCGCCATGACGAAAATCTCATTAAATGAGACCACTGTTCTCACCTACGATAGCAGAGCACTTTATGCCTGCAATACGAAATTTGAGTTTTTACGTCTCGCTGGGCGGGAATATGTTGCCAAAAACCGCTGTTCGGCGGCTGTTTTGGCCTACGGCCGCGATAGGCGGGGCGGCAGGACGCGATGGGCGGCGTTGCGATCGCGCGCCGGCGGCGAGCGGGGCACCCAAGGACGGGGCCGGTCTTCGGCGCCGCAGCCATACGCCGCTACGAAATGAAGCGCTCATGAATGCGCCCTCTCCCCTTGCGGCAGAGGGCTACACCGAGGGTCCAACATGCTCAGTTGGGTGAGGGGTCGAAATTACCCCTCGCCCAACCGTAACTGTTGATCGGTCTGAGCAGCCCTCTCCCACAAGGGGAGAGGGCACAATCATGGACGCATGCGCGCGGATACGTTCTTTCGCCGCGCAATTCTTGCGCGGCGACGGATCTACCGCTTCTCCAGCGGCACGTAGGCCCGCAGGTCGGGACCGTTATAGAGCGTGAGCGGGCGCAACAGGATGTTGTTGTCGAGCTGTTCGAGCACCTGCACCACCCAGCCTGGCACGCGGCCGATGGCGAAGATCGGCACGAACAGATCGCGCTTGATGCCGAGCAGATGGTAGACGACGCCGGAATAGAAATCGACGTTCACATTGACGCCATGACGCGCATAGGGCGCCATCGCCGCCACCACGGCCTGCAGGATCTCGTACCACTTCGGCTCGCCCATCTCCTTCGACAGCCGCTCGACGCCGGCGCGCATGTGGCGCGCGCGCGGATCTTCCGCGCGATAAACGCGATGGCCGAAGCCGGTGATCGCGACGCCCGCCTTGCGTTTTTCCTTCACATAGTCGGCCGCGCGCGATGGATCGCCGATCTCCTCCGCCATCTTCATGACGTCCTCGGCGGCGCCGCCATGCGCGGGGCCGGAGAGCGCGGCAATTGCGGCGGTGATCGCCGCATGCAGATTGGCCTGCGTGCCGATCACCACGCGCGCGGTGAACGACGAGGCGTTGGAGCCATGCTCGGCATGAAGGATGAGATCGCGGTCGATCAGTTGCGTGGCATCGGCGCTCGGACGCTTGCCGGTGAGCATCCAGAGAATGTTGCCGGGATGGCTGAGCGTCGCATCGGCGGGGATCGGTTCGAGCCCGGCGCGGATACGCGAATGCGCCGCCACGATCATCGGCACCTGCGAGGTGAGCCGCACGCCTTTGCGCAGCGTGGCTTCGCGTGAATTATCGTTGGTCTCCGGATCGAATGCGGCGAGCGCGGACGTCGCCGTGCGCAGCACGTCCATCGGATGCGCGTCCTTGATCGTGCGCACGATGTCGACGATCGGCGCCGGCAACTGGCGCGCCGCCTTGAGCTCGGCATCGAAACTCGCCAGTTGCTTGCTGTTCGGCAATTCGCCGTTGAGCAGCAGATAGGCGGTTTCCTCGAAGCTCGAATGCTCGGCGAGATCGTGGATCGAATAGCCGCGATAGCGCAGCTCGCCCGCTTTGCCGTCGATGAAGGTGCAGGGCGAGCGGTCGAAATAGACGCCCGTGAGGCCGCGATGAATCTTGATCGCTTCGGCTGTTTCAGTCATTGATGCGCTCGCTCCAGACTTCTATTTTCTCACGCGGTGAGATGCATGGACTTGCTTGGTGGGTTGTTTGATATCGCACGTCGGCGCTTTCGTACAATCGTTTTGCCGGAAGGCGACGACCCGCGCGTCATTGCCGCCGCAAAGCGCTTGATCGTTGAGAAAATCGCGCGTCCGGTTCTGCTCGGCGCGCGTGATGCGGTCGAAAGCGCTGCCGGTGAAGTATCGCTCGATGAGATTACGATCATCGATTCGCGCAGCGATGAGCGCTTGCACGCTTATGGAACCGCGCTCGCGCGCTCGCGCGAGTCGATGACGCCGGCCATGGCGACACGGCTTACGATGAAGCCGCTCTATTTTGGCGGCATGATGGTGCGCGAGGGCGATGCCGACGCCATGGTGGCGGGCTGCGCCAATCCGACGCGGCGCGTGATCGAGGCCGGCTTGATGACGGTGGGCTTGAGCGAGGGCATCACGCTGCCGTCGAGCTACTTCCTCATCGTGGTGCCAAACTTTATGGGTCAAGGCGCGCGCGCTTTGGTGTTCGCCGATTGCGCCGTGAACGCCGATCCGAACGCGGAAGAGCTCGCCGACATCGCGATCTCGTCGGCGCGCAGCGCGCGCGACCTGCTCGGGGAAGAGCCGCGCGTGGCGATGCTGTCGTTCTCGACCAAAGGCAGCGCGCAACACGCGCGCATCGACAAGGTGCGCGAGGCGCTGGCACTGGTGCGCGCGCGCGAACCGGCGCTGGCGGTGGACGGCGAATTGCAGGCCGACGCCGCGCTCGTTCCGTCGGTGGCGCAGAAGAAGGTGAAGGAAGAAAGCGCGGTCGCCGGGCGCGCCAATGTACTGGTCTTCCCCGATCTCGACTCCGGCAATATCGGCTACAAGCTCACGCAATGGCTCGGCGGCGCGCAGGCGATCGGACCGTTCCTGCAAGGCTTCGCCAAGCCGATCAGCGATCTTTCGCGCGGCGCCAGCGTCGACGATATCGTCACCACCTGCGCGGTCGTCGCGGCGACGGGGTGGGGCGTCGGCTAGCTCCCGCCCCGCGACGCTCACCTCTCTCCGTCACCCTGAGGTGCTCGGCCAAAGGCCGAGCCTCGAAGGGCGACGGCCCGGGCCGATCATCCTTCGAGGCTCGCGCTTCGCGCTCGCACCTCAGGATGAGGGAGCGAGGTTATGCGCTTCGGCGTTCACTCAGCCGGCCGCCGCGGCACGATGAGGTTCGCCGTCATCACCATCACCGGCTCGTTGTTCTGATTGAAGGTGGTGGTCTTCATCTTCACCAGCCCTTGATCGGGCTTCGACTTCGACACCCGCACCTCGATCACTTCGTTCTCGATATGCAGGCGGTCGCCCGGCCGCACCGGGCGCGGCCAGCGCAGTTCATCGACGCCGCCGCCAACAACGCCGCCGGCCAGCGGCAAGCCAAAGCGTACGATGAGCTGCATGGTCAGCGAGGCGGTGTGCCAGCCACTGGCCGCCAGCCCCTGGAACAGCGTCGCGCGCGCGGCCTCATGATCGAGGTGGAAAGGCTGCGGATCGAATTCGCGCGCATAGGCCGTGATCGCCTCGACCGTGAGCGGACCGGTCTCGCCCTCCGGCCGATAGACAAAGCCGGGCGTGAGATCGTCGAGATAGAAGGGCGCGCGGTCGGTGCTCATAGTCGTATCCTTCATGACGGCTGCGGTAGGCGAACCGGTGCGGCAGGCACGCGCCGCCATGTGTCGGCGGCGATCGGCGCCGCATTCACCAGCCCGAAGATCACCAGCGCGCCCGCAAGCGCGCCAAACAGTCCGGCGCTGTCACGCAGCATCACCGCCGCCAGCCAGCCGCCGCCAGCGGAAATCAGCACGCGCAAGATGGCCGCCGTCATCGGCCAGGCGAGGCGACCGGCACCCTGCGCGGCGAAATAAAGCGCGAGGCCGGCGCCGAAAAATCCGTAGAATGGACCGACGATACGCAAATAAAGACTGCCATAGGCGAGCATGGCGTCATCGCCGCCGAACAGCGACAGCCAGGCGGCGGGAAACAGCGCAGCCGCAAGACCGATCGCTTCGGTGATGCCGCCGGCAATAGCCGCGCCGATCAAGGCGACGCGGAACGCGCGCGCGCGGTTTGCGGCGCCGGTGGCGGTGCCGACCATGGCGCCGATCGGCTGGCCAAGCCCGAACACCAGCGGCACCAGCATGTATTCGAGCCGCACGCCGGTGCCGTAGCCGGCGACCGCGGCCGGCCCGACCAGGCCGGCCAATCCGGTTGCCACCACGGCCGTCACATTGGTCGACAGACTGATCACCGAGGAGGCCACGCCGACGCGCAGGATTTCCTTGAGCGGGGCCCACGAGAGGCGCGACGGCTTCAGGGACGGCGACAATACACCGCGTCCCGACCAGAGGTAGATGGCGAAGATCGCGCAGCCGACCACGTAATAGATCAACACCGCCACCGCGCCGCCCGCGATGCCGAGCTTCGGCAACGGGCCCAGCCCGAAAATCAGCATCGGCGAGACCGGAATGAGAAAGGCCGCGCCGGCGACGATGACCGCCGCCGGCAGAAACATATTGCCGGTGGCACGGATCATTGCGGCGAAGGAGTTGAACAACCACAGTGGCACCGCAGCAATGAAAATGATGTTCGAGTAAAGAACGGCGTCGTGCAGCGAGCCGTCGCGCCCGCCCATCAGCGCGTAGAGCTTGGGCGCCCACAGCAGCGCGACCACGGTGGTCGCGGCGCTGAGTACCAGCGTGATGGCGACCGCGTGCCAGACCAGCGCATTGGCGCGCTCGCGATCGCCGGCGCCGAGTGCGCGCGCGATCGCCGACAGGATGCCGCCGCCCATGGCGCCGGCCGATACCATCACCAGCAGCATGAAAGGCGGAAATACCAGCGCCATGGCGGCGAGCGCGTCGACGCCGAGCTTTGCCACGAAATAGGTCTCGATCAGCCCGATCGAGGTCTGCACCATCATGACCACGAGGTTTGGCAGCGCCAGCCGTACAATGGTGCGGCCGACCGGGGCCTCCAGCAGCATGCGCGTGCGCGGGTCCATGCCCAATATCCTTTCCCGGCGCGGGCCGGATGATACGTGCATATGCACGTATATTGACTTTGTATACGTGCATATGCACATTTCGGCAAGGCGGGGAGCGACCCGGAACCGGAATGCAAGCCATGCAAAAAGAGGAAAGGTCGGACGCGGACGCCCTGCGCGAGACGCCCTGCAACAATCTCGCGCTGCGCCAGGCGGCGCGCCACGTATCGCAGCTCTACGACCGCTACATGGCCGAGGTCGGCCTGCGCGGGACGCAGTATTCGATCCTGTCGAAACTCGACCGCTGGGGGCCGATGCCGATCGGCAAGCTGGCCGACAGTCTGGTCATGGAACGCACCGCGCTCAGCCGCGCCATCGGCCCACTGCAGCGCGATGGGCTGGTCACGGTCGGCGCCGGGCCGGACGCGCGCACCCGCAGCGTCATGTTGACCGACGATGGCAAAGCGCGCTTCAAGGCCGCTCAGGCGCAGTGGCGGCGCGCGCAAAACGACTTCGAACATGCCTTCGGCCCGGACAATGCCGCGGCGCTACGCGCCACGCTGCGCCGCCTGGTCGCGGAAACGTGACGCGGCCACGGCCGCGCACTATAGTCCGCGCAACTTGAACCGGCCCCGGGGCCGGCCCCGTTTGACCAGGAGGAAGCCATGGACGAGAGAACGCGCGAACCCTTGCAAATCCGCGCCGAGGACATCAACCCGCGCTATAACTGGGGCCGCCCCCTTCCCGCTCTCGGCACCATGGGTGTCGACTTCGAGGAGCGCGTCGATTACCGCCGCATGCACCGCTACCGGCTCGGCCGCATCAAGCAGGCACTTGAGAATTCCGAATGCGGCGCAATGCTCGTCTTCGATGTCAACAACATCCGCTACATCACCTCGACCAAGATCGGCGAATGGGAGCGCGACAAGATCTCGCGCTGGGCGCTGCTGACCCGCACCGGCGAACCGATCCTGTGGGACTTCGGCTCGGCCGCCGTCCATCACCGGCTTTATTCGCCCTGGCTCGCGCCGGAAAACTGCAAGGCCGGCGTGCTCGGCCTGCGCGGCACCATCGCGCCGTCGTTCGGCCTGATGGCGAAACACGCCAAGGAAATCTTCTCGCTGCTGAAGGAAGCCGGCGTCGAGAAGATGCCGGTCGGCATCGATATCGTCGAACCGGCAATGATGTTCGAACTGCAGAAGGCGGGCGTGAAGATCGTCGACGGCCAGCAGATCATGCTGGAAGCGCGCGAGATCAAATCGGCCGACGAAATCGCGCTGCTCAATCGCGCCGCCGCGATGGTCGACGGCGCCTATGACCTGATCAACGAGAAGCTGCGTCCGGGCGTGCGCGAGAACGACATCGTCGCCATGGTCAACGAGTTCCTCTATCGCCACGGCTCCGACGACGTCGAAGCGGTCAACGCCATTTCCGGCGAGCGCTGCAATCCGCATCCGCACAACTTCACCGACCGGATGATCCGTCCGGGCGATCAGGCCTTCTTCGACATCCTGCAGTCGTTCATGGGCTACCGCACCTGCTACTACCGAACCTTCAATGTCGGACGCGCCACACCGTCGCAGCACGATGCCTACAAGCAGGCGCGCGAGTGGATCGACAACGCCATCGCGCGCATCAAGCCGGGCGTGACCACCGCGCATATCTGCGAAGTGTTCCCGAAGGCGGAAGAGTTCGGCTTCCCCGACGAAATCTCGGCCTTCGGCCTGCAATTCGCGCACGGCCTCGGGCTGGCGCTGCACGAACGCCCGATCATCTCGCGCGTGATCTCGATGGAGCATCCGACCGAGATCAAGGAAGGCATGGTGTTCGCCATCGAAACCTACTGCCCGGCAACCGACGGCGCCTCGGCCGCGCGCATTGAGGAAGAGGTGGTGGTCACCGACAAGGGCTGCCGC
The DNA here is from genome assembly GCA_035549515.1 of Pseudolabrys sp. GTDB lineage: Bacteria > Pseudomonadota > Alphaproteobacteria > Rhizobiales > Xanthobacteraceae > Pseudolabrys. Next base: position 14,381 of record DASZQT010000404.1, read on the forward strand.
CTGATCTCGCTGTTCCCGGCGGAAGAGCTTCCGATCGCAAACCGGTATTGAGGCCGTCTAACACCGGGCCGCGACTTCGCTATCGCGGCCCGGTGATTTCATCCAGGATCGATGCCAGATGGCGCGCCTGCCGCACAGCGATCGGGCCGTTCTCGATCTTTGAAAAATCGAAGATTATTGTCCAAATCCTATTCATCCGCGCGGCCGGCACAAGGCTTGGGTTTTCCGACAAGCCCTCGGTATCGAACGAAGCGACGCGCGATGGCTTCGTGAAAGCCTGCTTACCGGCATAAACACATCGGACGCCGTTGAATTGGCCAGCGACTCGCTCGGACGCCAGTGGTGGGCCGACATTCCTGTCGCGCGACAAGGGCGAGAGATTGTGGTAAGAACGATTTGGATCGTCAGAACCGGTGAGACCATACCCCGTTTGGTCTCCTGTTGGGTGCTGTGATGAGCAACGCAAGCCGCGATGCAAGGCCCGATCTGCTCGACGTCGTCGCGTTGCTGACCGACCGTCCGGCGGATGGCCTGAGTCGTGGCCAGGTCGGTACAGTCGTGGAAGCGCTCGACAACGACACGGTGCTGGTCGAATTCAGCGGTGATGATGGGCACGCCTATGCGATTGCATCGTGCCCGCGCAACGCACTGCTGGTTCTGCATTACGAACCCGAAACAGCCTGAACGAATGCGCGATGCTGCATTCGGTTACCTGTTGCAGCCACCAAACAAAGTTTGATCTTTAGCTCAGCGCTTGGCGGCGTGCCCGCGCGACGATAGAGTCGCGCGATCGCGCGGGCCGGCCGAGACGGGCGAATGCCGACCGCGCATCCGCGTTCAAATCTCGCAAGCAGCCGGCGTCCGACCTTGGCAACATCCGCAGTCGCAAGCCGCGAAGTGGCCGATAGCGTCTCGGAGCGCGTCGCCGCGCAATACGAGCGCTATTTGTATCCCCCGCCGCTGAGCGATCTCTCGGGCGCCGAGGCCGGCGCGCGCACCGAGAGCGCCGATCCGAAATACTATGCCGCCAAGCTGTGGCCGGAAGGTCTGCCGCGCAGGAACCTGCGCATTCTCTCGGCCGGCTGCGGCACCAATCAGGCCGCGCATCTCGCCTACAGCAATCCGGACTGTTCGGTGATCGGCATCGATCTGTCGGAAGCGAGCCTCGCCAACGAGCGCCGGCTGGCCCAGCGCCACGGCTTGAAGAACCTGAAACTCGAACGCCGCAATCTGCTCGACCTCGCCGGTGCGCCCGAGCGCTTCGATCTCATCGTCTGCACCGGCGTTCTGCATCACATGGAACAGCCGGACGAGGGCTTGCGCGCGCTTG
>DASZQT010000405.1:0-30170 GCA_035549515.1 Pseudolabrys sp.
GATCAGGCAATATGTCCTGGCGCATTTGAGCGATCCCGACCTGTCGATCGATCGGATCGCGCGCGCCATGGGCTGCTCCAAGCGCTACCTGCATCAGGTCTTCGCCGCCGAGAACGTGACCATCGAACGCCACATCTGGCGACTGCGCATCGAGCGCTGCTGCGAGGCGCTTACCGAGCAGGGAAAGCCGGAAAAATCGATCTCGGCGATCGCGTTCGAATGGGGCTTCAACAGCAGCGCGCATTTCTCGCGCCTGTTCAAGGCGCAGGTCGGCGTCGCGCCGACGGCGTTTCGCCGCAACCGTGGGGCCGGCGGAGTGCCGCAGGCGCCGGACCGGGTGGCCGAGCGCGTCGCCTGAACCGCCCTTGGCGCGCGGGGCTTTGCCGGCGCCTTGCCGGGTGGGATTTCCGGCGGCGTTTCCGGCGGCGCTCGCGGCGGCGCGTCAATCCGCCCTGGCCATTCTCGCTTTCGATCAAGGGGCGGCTGCGCTGTCAGGCAAGACGCCCGACAAGCCGAGCCATTACCCTCGCCCGCACCAAAACAGACTCGGTTCCGGCTGCATCCGTCTGATGCGGTGGCCTGTCGCGTCGCCGCCGCCGTCCCCGGGCCACGGTCCGGGCGGCCGGAAAACCAAGTCTCAAAACCAAGTCTCGTCGCTCCACGGGAGGAATAAAAGATGAAGAACAGCAAGCCTTCTTTCAACCGCCGGCAAGTCATCCAAGGCATCGGCGCCAGCGGCCTCATCGCCACCTCGATCGCGCGCCCGGCATTTTCCGCGCCGAAAACCATCAAGATCGGGCTGGTGCAGCCGTCGACCGGGCCGTTGGCCTTTTTCACCGAGCAGATGCCGTTCACGATCGACCAGGTGAAGAAAGCAACGGGCGGCTCGATCAAGATCAACGGCACCAGCCATCCGTTCGAGATCGTGATCAAGGACAGCCAGTCCAATCCGAACCGCGCCGCCGAGGTCGCCCAGGAGCTGATCCTGCGCGACAAGGTCGACATCATCGCGACCTATGCGACGCCCGAGACGGTCAACCCGGTGTCCGACCAGTGCGAGCTCAACGGCGTTCCCTGCGTGTCGAACGACGCCCCGCTCGAGCCTTATTTCTTCGGACGCAAGGGCGACCCCAAGAAGCCGTTCGACTGGACCTACCACTTCTTCTTCAGCGGGCAGCAATTGGCCGGATCGCTGGTGCCCTATTGGGACCGGCTCAAGACCAACAAGATCGTCGGCGGTCTGTGGCCGAATGACGGCGACGGCATCGCGCAGTCGCACGCCTTCCCGCCGTTCTTCAAGTCGAAGGGCTATACGGCGATCGATCCCGGCCGCTTCGATATGCCGGCCAGCAACTACAACGCCCAGATCACCAAGTTCAAAGCCGAGCACGTCGACATCGTTCAGGGTGTGCTGCCGCCGCCGGAATTCACCGGCTTCTGGAACGGCGCGGCGCAGCAGGGCTACCAGCCGAAGATCGTCTATGTCGGCAAGGCCTGCGAATTCCCCGAGGCGATCTATCCGCTCGGCAAGCGCGCCGAACACCTCACCACCGAGGTGTGGTGGTCGAAATTCCATCCGTTCAAGTCCGGCCTGACCGGCGTGTCCTCGCACGATCTCGCCGATCAATGGGAAAAGGTGAGCAACAAGCAATGGTCGCTGCCGCTCGGATACCGGCATGCCCTGTTCGAGGTCGTCATCGACGTGCTCAAGCGCACCCAGGATCTCGGCAAGGCGGCGTCGATCCGCGACGCCATCCGCACGACCAAATACGACTCGATCGTCGGCCACATCGATTTCCGCACCGGACCGTTCCCGAACTGCGCGCAGACGCCGCTCGTCATCGGCCAGTGGTTCAAGGGCAAGAAATTCCCCTTCGAGATGTCCATCGTCGACAACGCGACGGCGAAGGAAATTCCCACCCAGGCGGAGCCGCAGTTGATCGCGTACTGATCGTTCGCGCTTGAGAGACTTCCTATCGGCATGAAATGCTCGGCCGCCGTTGACTTTTCAGCCAACGGCGGCCGAGATCGCAGAAGGGCTGCGCGCCGGCGCTGAGTATCCGCCTCGGCCCGCGCCGGCAGCTCTATTGGACGGGATCGATGTTGCTTGAGTTGGCTGGGCTGAGTCGCCATTTCGGCGGCCTCAATGTGATCGACGGCCTCGCTCTCAACGTGGCCGAGGGCGAGATCGTCGGGATCATCGGTCCCAACGGCGCCGGAAAGAGCACCCTGTTCAACCTGATCGGCGGCAATCTGACGCCCAACGATGGCCGTATTGTTTACGCCGGCCGCGACATCACCGGCATGACCACCTGGGATCGTTGCCGGCTCGGCATCGGCCGCACCTTTCAGATTCCGAAGCCCTTCCATCAGATGACCGCATTCGAGAACGTGCTGACCGCGGCCGTGCACGGCGGCGGCATGCCGGTCGGGCGCGCCAAGGAGCGCGCGCGCGCCGTGCTCGAACAGACCGGGCTTTGGCGCAAGCAGGACTTGGCCGCCGGCCGGCTCTCGCTGCTCGACCTCAAGCGGCTCGAGCTCGCCAAGGCGCTTGCGGTGGCGCCGAAGCTGCTGCTGCTCGACGAATTGGCCGGCGGCTTGACCGAGGCCGAATGCAACAGCCTTTTGGATATCGTGCGCGACGTGCACAAGCGCGGGACGACGGTGATATGGATCGAGCATGTCATTCGCGCGCTGCGCCGCGTCGCGACCCGCATGGCCGTGCTTTACGGCGGAAGCATTTTGGCCAGCGGCACGCCGGACGTGATTCTTGCCGATGCGCGCGTCAAGGAAGTCTATCTCGGCACAGAGGGAAACGCGGGTGACATCGACGCCTAGTCACGCGCCGCTCCTGTCGGTCGAGCGGCTTTCGGTCTTCTACGACCAGTTCCGCGCCGTCGATGCGATCGACCTGACGGTCGGGGCCGGCGAGATCGTTTCGATCATCGGGGCCAACGGCGCGGGCAAGTCGTCGCTGCTCAAGGCGATCATCGGGCAGGCCGACCGCATCGAAGGCACCATCCGCTATGACGGCGAGGATCTCGCCGGGCGCACCACGCCGCAGATCGTGGCCAAGGGCATCGCGCTGGTGCCCGAGGGGCGGCGGCTGTTTGCTTCGCTTTCGGTGGAAGAGAATCTCCATCTCGGATGGGAGGTTGGCCGGCGCAATGGCCTCAGCCTTGACGAAGTGTTCGATTTCTTTCCCGTGCTCAGGGAGCGCCGCCGGCAGAAGGCGCGCGAGCTTTCCGGCGGGCAGCAGCAAATGGTCGCGCTCGGGCGTGCCTTGCTCGCCGACCCGAAGCTGCTGCTATGCGACGAGATCAGCTTGGGGCTGGCGCCGCTGATCGTCGACCAGCTCTACAAGCTCATTCCGGCGATCAAGCAGCGCGGCATCGGCATTCTCATCGTCGAGCAGGACATCACGCGTTCGCTCGCGGTCGCCGACCGTTTCTATTGCCTGCTCGAAGGCAAGGTGACGCTGGCCGGCCGGCCGGGCGAGACCAGCCGGGACGTCGTCATGCAGCACTATTTCGGACTGTGAGGGAAGCGTGGCGGGGGCACTGGCCAATCAGATCATCCAAGGCATCCTGCTCGGCGGGCTCTATGCATTGTTCGCCGTCGGTCTGTCCTTGTCCGTCGGCATCATGCGCTTCGTCAACATCGCGCATGGCGATCTCATCGTGCTGGTGTCGTTCGTGCTGTTGAGCCTGACCAGCAAGCTCGGCCTGCCGCTCGTCCTCGCCACCGCCATCGTTCTGCCGATCACCTTCGGCGGCGGTTACCTGCTGCAACGCCTGCTGCTGCAGCGCGTGCTGGGCCAGAGCGTGCTGGCGATCGTGCTGGTGACGTTCGGACTGTCGGTGATCGTGCAGAACGCCCTGCAGGGCACCTACGGCGCCGATACGCGCCTGATTCCGGGCGGCGACATCGTCACGGCGACGATCCATCTCGGTGGTGGCATCAATATCGGCGTGCTGCCGCTCACGATCTTCATGTCGGCGGTCGCGCTCGTCTTCGCGCTCGACCGGCTGCTCTATCGCACGCGCCTCGGCGCCCGCATCCGCGCGGTCTCGGATAATGTCGCGAGCGCCAATCTGGTCGGGCTCAAGTCGGCGCACATCTATGCGGTCGCCATGGGCATCGTCGGCGTGACCATGGGCATCAGCGCCGCCTTCATGGCGGTGTCGACGAATTTCGATCCGACCTCGGGGCCGAGCCGTCTGCTGGTCGCCTTCGAGGCGGTGGTTCTCGGCGGCCTCGGCAGCCTGTGGGGCACGCTGGCGGGCGGCATCATCGTCGGCGTGGCGCAGAGCATCGGCGCGCAATTCGATGCCGGCTGGCAATTGCTCGCCGGCCATCTGGTGTTCCTTGCGGTCTTTCTGCTGCGGCCGCAGGGCCTGTTTCCGAAATAAGCGGGTGCGAATGTGACCTCCCTGACGGGAAAATTGCCGCTCGTCGCGATCGGCCGGGGCCTGCTGGGGCTCTTGTTGGCGATGCTGTTCGCCGCGCCCTGGATTTTCGACCCGGCCGAGTTGCAGATCCTCACCGAGCTTCTGTGCCTGCTGGTGCTCGCGGTGATGTGGAACCTTTTGGCCGGCTATGCCGACATCGTCACCATCGGCCAGCACGGCTTTGTCGGCATCGGCTGTTACGCCTTCTATGGCTTCGTGGTGTTGGCGGGGGTGGACCCTTATCTGGCCATTCCGCTCGCGGGGCTGACCTCGCTCGCCTTCGCCATCCCGTCGATGGTCGTCGTGTTCCGGCTGCGCGCCGCTTATCTCGCGGTCGGCACCTGGGTGCTGGCCGAGGTGATGATGCTGGGCGCCGGCAAGATCAACGCTTTCGGGGCCGGCCTCGGCGTCAGCCTGCCGGTCTCGGTGGTGCGCGCCTTCGGCGGCAATATCGTCGAGCGCTTCACGACCATCTATTGGATGTCGCTCGCGCTCGCGCTTGTGGCCATGGGCGCCACCTATGCGCTGATGCGTTCCTCGACCGGCATCGGGCTGACCGCCATGCGCGACGACGAGGAAGCGGCGGGCACCGTCGGCGTCAACCTGTTCCGCGCGCGGGTTGCCTGCTTCCTGTGGGCCGCGCCGTTCCTGGGCCTGGCCGGCGCGCTGATCACGCTGCAGAAGCTGAGGGTCGCGCCGGCCGCCTCGTTCAGCATCATCGACTGGACCGTCTACATCATCTTCATCGTCATCATCGGCGGCGTCGGCTCCTTCGAGGGCCCGATCATCGGCACGTTGGTCTTCTTCCTGATCCGCGAATATCTGCAAGGCTGGGGCGTCTGGCACTTCATCGTGCTGGGCGCGGTGTCGATCGCGATGGTGCTGATCGAGCCGCGCGGCATCTGGGGCCTGCTGCGCCGCATCGTCCCGGGCGACCTGATCCCCGTCTCGCATAAGCCTCCCCGACGCTGACGGTCGGCCGGCGAAGCGATAAATGCCGTTCTCGCCGTAAATTGTCTTGGCGACATTCACCGGCTCGGGTTGATGGACGGTCGCTTGTCCCGGCCTTCGATCAGCGTATTCCGCCTGGCGAAGCGGATCAGCCGTGGCGCGCCCCGCCGAACCAGGGCGACAGACCGAACTCGACCAGTGCCACCAGGACATAGAGAACGATTCCGAGAATTGCCAGCGCGAACAAGGCCGCGAATGCGAGCGCGGTGTTGACCTGCGAATTGGCGACCAGCAGCAGGTTGCCGAGCCCCTCGGTCGAGCCCACGAACTCGCCGATCACAGCGCCGATCACCGCCAGCGTGATGGCGACCTTGCTGCCGGAAATGACGAAGGGCAGTGCGGCCGGAAAGCGGATCTTCGTGAAGGTCTGCAGCGGATTGGCGCGCACCGACGCGGCAAGATCCAGATACTCCGCCGGCGTCGCGCGCAGGCCGGTGGCCGTGTCGACCACCACGGGGAAGAACGCAACCAGCCAGGCGATGGCGAGCTTGGATTCGATGCCGATCCCTAGCCAGACCAGGATCAGCGGCGCCAGCGCAACCTTCGGCAGTGCTTGGGTGGCGATCAGCAAGGGATAGAAGGTCAGGTTGAGCATCGGAAGGCTGGTGATCATCACGGCTAGCGGAATGCCCAGCAGGAACGCCAGGCCGAATCCGTAGACGCTCTCCAGCAACGTGACTTTGAGTTCGCCGAGGATGAGCCGCCAGTTCTCCAGGAAAGCGTCAAGCACGACGCCGGGAAGCGGCAGGACGGCCGGCGAGACATGAAACGCGCGCACGTAGAAATGCCAAGCGGCGATGAGGATCGCCAGTCCCAGGAACGGCAGGCCGAGCTTAGCGATCATGGGGGCGCGCATGCATGACACCGAGTTGCGTGCTGGCGCGTCGCTCGTAGTCGGTAAAGGCCGCCGAATAGCGCATGTCCGGCGTGCGCGGGTAGGGTAGCGCGATGCGGATGCGATCGATAATGCGACCGGGGCGCCGGCTGAAGACCAAGACCTCGTCGGCCAGATAGATCGCCTCGGCGATGCTGTGGGTGACGAACAGTGTCGTCATCTTCTTGACTCGCCGCACCTCGAGCAAGAGGTCCTGCATTTCCATGCGTGTCAGTTCGTCGAGGGCGCCGAATGGCTCGTCCATCAACAACAGAGACGGGTCGTGGATGAGCGCGCGGCACAGGGCGACGCGCTGCTTCATGCCGCCGGACAATTGATGCGGACGGCTGAGCGCAAAACCCTCGAGGCCGACCATTCTCAAGAGCGACTCTGCGTTGCGTCGGGCCGCGGTGTCGCTGCGTCCTTTAATTTCCATCGGGAACAGGACATTTTTGATGACGCTGCGCCAAGGCAGCAGATTAGGCGTCTGGAACGCGAAGCCGAAATCCGCATAGGGGCCATCGACCGCTTTTCCGCGAATTTCGACGCGACCCGACGACGGCTTAGTCATGCCGGAGACGATGCGAAGCAACGTGGTCTTGCCGCAGCCGCTTGGCCCCAAGAAGGCGACGAGCTCGCCCGCGTTGATGGTGTAGGAGATCGCCTCGAGCGCGACAAAGCCGCCGCGAGCGTTGCGGTCGGCACCGAATAATTTGGCGACATTGTCGATGCGGCCGAAAGGTGCCGGCGCGGTGCCAACGGCGTGATCGGATTCGGCGTGCGTCATGGCGGCGCGCCGGGCTACGGCATGACCGGTGTCTTGGGCAAGAAACTTGGATCGGCGACGTCGCTTGCCGGCATGGTCTGGCCGCCTTTCGAAATCGTGCCGAGGACGAAATCGACGCTCGACTGCATCTGTGCCATGTCTATCGTGCCGAGGCCATGCGCCCTGGCGTCCGGACCCAGCACGAGCGATTTCACGATGGCGATTTCCTTAAGGCTGATATCGCGGCTAAGCGCCTTCTGGTACTTCATGACGATGTCCACCGCCGCCTCAGGATCGCGAAACGTTTCGGCATAGCCTTTGAGCGTCGCTTCTACGAAGGCTCTCGCCCAGTCGGGATGCGCGTTGAGGAAGTCCGCGCGCGCGACGATGCCGTTCGAGTAGAGTTTGAGCCCGTGGTCCGCCATCAGGAATGTGACGGCGTCGTCGCCCAGCGCCTTTTCGATGCCGGGCTGTTGCAGGACGTAGTTGACAATGATCGGCACCTTCTTGGTGACCAGCATATTGATGCGCACGGCCGGATCGATCTGCGTGTACTTGACCGTCTTCGGATCGAGCTTGTGCTGCAGCATGAAGGCGTCAATCACCTTGCTGGTGAAGCTGCCCGCGCCCTCGCCGATTTCGGCGCCGACGAGTTGCTTCGGTTCGGTCAAGTTGGCGCCGGATTTCAACGAGAACAGCGCATAGGGCGCTTTCTGATAGATCATGGCGATAATTTTGGAATTCGAGCCGCTGTTGGCGCGCGCCGCGACAACGGCCGCGACGTCGGTGAAGGCGAACTGCGCCGCGCCCGATTCCACGCTTTGAATGGCCTGCGCGGTGCCGGTCGAGGGGATGATCGACACGTTCAAGCCGGCGGCTTTGTAGTAGCCTTTGTCGAGCGCGACGAACCAGCCCGCGTGGCGGCCGAACGGGCGGAAGTCGAGTGAGACCGTTATGTTCTGGAGCGCGGATGCGGTGGTTTGAGAAAGCGTCGCTTGCGCCAGCACGAGCGCTCCCAGCAGGAACGTCGGCCGGACCCATTTCCCAATGCGCGTCATCATATCCCCCCTTGCTTGCCGCGATTTGATTGCGGCTTGTTGCCCGCGCCGTTGAACCGTCGCGCCTGAAGATCATCATTGTTACGTCCATAAATCAATGTTTTCTATATGAAGCATCCTGATCTGCGTGTTTCATATATTAAACATTGCTTTTCATGTGAAACACCCTACAGTTTTGCTGCCGCTGCGGTCTGCGGCCGGCCTGTTCGCCTTCCCGGAAGGAGGCGGGGCTTGATCTGGGTGCATGAAAAGGGACGGACATGGCGGAATCGAAAGTGGTGGCGATCAAAGGGTCGCGGCTGATCGACGTAAAGAACGCGAAGTTGATCGAGAAGGCCGTTGTCGTTGTCGACGGCGATTCGATTGCCGCGGTGGGCCGCGAGGGCGAAGTGCAGATCCCGCAAGGCGCTCGCGTCATCGACGCCGCCGGGTGCACGCTGATGCCGGGGCTTATCGACTGCCACCTGCACATCGCGGCGCTCAATCCGCTGACGTTCAATAACTACCGGGTCGCCACGTTCGAAATCACGCCGCAACTGCAGTCCTTCTACGCGCTGTTTCATGCGCAGGTGGCGTTCGAAATGGGCTTCACCACGCTGCGCGATCTCGGCCGGTTGACGCCGCGCGGGCTCATGACCGAGGAAATCTGTGCCATCCGCGACGCCATCGAAATGGGCATCATCGCCGGTCCGCGGCTCATCGTCGCCGGCCGCGCCGTGATCGCGAATTCACATCTCGATCTCACCATTCCGCGCGCCGCGCGCCGGCTGCCGGGCAACACCGCCGACGGTCCTTACCCGCTGCGCAATATGGTGCGCGAGCAACTGCGCATGGGCTGCGACGTCATCAAGACCAGTGTCTCGGGCGGTGGCGGCACCGACAAGGAAGAACCGGACGTGCGCAACATGACCCAGGAGGAGCTCGACGCCATCGTCGACGAGTCGCACGCCTTCCATAAGCCGGTCTCGGCGCACTGCTTCACGGCGGAATCGCATCGTATGTGCGTGCGCTCGAAGGTCGACACCATCGAGCACATCGTGTTCACCGACGACGACACCATCAAGATGATCGTCGACGCCAATATTCCCGTCATTCCGACGCTTCTGCATCGCACCGACGAGGCGATCGAAAGCCGGCGCGCGCACGGGACGCCGGACTTCGTGCTGAAGAAGATGAAGAAGATCCAGCCCTATTGCTTCGAGTCGTTCCAGAAGATGCACGCCGCCGGCATCAAGCTCGCCATGGGCACCGACCTCGGCTACGACCCGGAGGCGGGTCGCAACGCCGTCGAGATGGAGCTCTATGTCCAATACGGCATGTCGACCATGGACGCCGTCAAGACCGCGACGATCAACGCCGCCGAGGCCCTGTGGCTCGGCAAGCAGACCGGCTCGCTCGATGTCGGCAAATACGCCGACATCATCGCGGTGAAGGGCAATCCGCTCGACGACATCCGCCTGCTGCAGGAACGCGACAACATCCGCATGGTGATGAAGGAAGGCGAGGTCTTCGTCGACAAGATTTCGGCCACCCCGCGCTACGTCATTTCTGCCGCGCCGGGCTCCTGGAAGATCATCGATGCGCAATAGGTGTTAGGCGCCGATAGCGCGAAGGACGTCATTATGACCGGTCCCCTGGATGGTCTGAAAGTCGTCGAATGCAGTATCGCCATGGCCGGGCCCTATTGCGGTCTGATGCTGGGCGACTACGGCGCCGACGTCGTCAAGATCGAGCAGCCGGATCACGGCGACGAGAGCCGCAACTGGCCGCCGTTCGTCAACGGCTCGTATTCGCACTACTTTGCCGCCGTAAACCGCAATAAGCGAAGCCTGGCCGTTGACCTCAAGTCGCCGGAAGGTGTGGCGGTGATGCGCAAGCTCGCGCTTTCCGCCGACGTTCTGATCGATAACTTCCGGCTCGGCACGCTCGACCGGCTCGGCTTCGGCTATGAGCAGTTGAGCGCCGTCAATCCGCGGCTGATCTACTGCCGGGTCACCGGGTTCGGCGCCACCGGCCCGCGCGCGGCGGAGCGGGCGAACGACGCGGTCGTGCAGGCCTATTCGGGCGGCATGAGCCTCACCGGCGAGCCGGATGGCGGCCCAGTCAAGATGGGCATCTCGGTCGCCGATATCGGCGCCGGCCTGTTCTCGACCATCGGCGTTCTGATGGCGCTCGAAATGCGTCATCGGACCGGACGCGGCCAATTGGTCGACACGTCGCTGCTCGAAGGGCAGATGGCGATGCTCACCAATCATTTCTCGTCCTATTTCGCCAGCGGCAAGGTGCCGCCGCGGCGCGGTTCGTCGGGCCAGGGCATGGTGCCGTATCAGGCGTTCCATGCGCTCGACGGCTGGATGGTGGTGGCCGCCTTCACCGACCGGATGTGGTGCGGCGTGTGCAATGCCATTGAGAGGCCGGAATGGGGCGCCGATCCCCGCTATCACAACGCGGCCGGCCGATTCGAGAACCGCGAGCCTTTGATCGCACAGCTCAGCGCGATTTTCTCCACGCGTAGCGTCGATGAATGGGAGAAGCGGCTCACGGGTGAGGGAGTGCCGTTCACGCGGGTGAACACCATCGATCAGGTCGCGGTCGACGAACAAGCACTGGCGCGCGAGATGATCCAGACCATCACGCATCCCGAGGTCGGCGACATCAAGATGATCGGCCTGCCGATCAAGTTTTCGGACACGAGCGGGGTCATTCGCCAGAGCCCGCCATTGCTCGGCGAGCACAGCGCGCAGATCGTCGAAGAACTCGGCTACGGACCAGCCGAAATCGACGCGATGGTGGCCGGGGGCGTCATCCAGGTGCCGGCGGCGTCCCGCGCGCGGCAAGTCACCGCGCTCGGCGCGCGGTCTTAAGGGGCGGCGCCATGGCCCTTCTCACCCGCGAGATCGAAGCCCTGGTCGGAATGGAATCCGAAGAGGTCGCCGCCTGCGATCGTGTCGAGCGCGGCGCGGTCCGCCGGTTTGCGCAAGCATCGCTCGACGACGATCCGATCTATTACGAGGCTTCGGCGGCGAGCGAGCGTTTCGGGGGCCCGGTGGCGCCGCCGCTGTTCCCGATGACCATGTTTCGCGACGATTTCGGATCGGCCGATGTTCTCTCCGAACGCGCGGCCGATCCCGACTTCGACGGCATCGTCGGCGCGACGGTGCAAGGCCTGCCGCCGCTGCCGGTCAGCGGCTTGGCTCTGCTCAACGGCGGCACCGAAGTCGAGCTCTTTGCCTATGCGCCGCACGGCAGCCGCGTCACCTCCAAGTCGCGCTATGAAGCGATTTACGAGAAGTCCGGCAAGTCGGGACCGATGCTCTTCGTCGTGATCGCCACCGACTACATGGCCGAGGGCCGGCTGCTGCTGCGCGTGCGCAAGACACAGATCCGGCGGTGATCATGGCAGGCGCGCAGCAAATCTTTTTCGACGATGTTATCTTGGGGACGGAGATTCCGGCCTTGGTGAAAGGGCCGCTGTCCGCTCCGATATTGATGCGCTGGTCGGCGGCGATCGAAAATTGGCACCGGATCCATTACGATCGCGATTTCGCCGTCAATCACGACAAGCTGCCCGATCTCGCCATCAACGGTACGCTCAAGCAGCAGCTTGTGGCTCAGGCGTTGCGCCGTTGGGCAGGGCCGGCCGGTTGGCTATGGAAAGTCAGCTTTCAGTTCCGCGCGCTCAACAAGGTCGGTGAGACGCTGCGCATTTGGGCGCGCGTCGTCGGCAAGCGGGAACTGCCGGACTACGGGCTGGTCGATCTGGAACTCGGCATTGTGAACGATGCCGGCGCCGAGTCGACCCCCGGCACCGCCGTCGTGGCGCTGCCCTATCGCCATCGCGGCGCCGGTGTCCCTTATCCGTTCGTGCCTCCGGACAGCAAGTGAGCGTGGCGCCATGAGCGATTTGCCGAAATCGATTGCGATCAAGGAGGAGGGGCCGCGCGAAGGATTCCAGATCGAGAGCGCGCAGATTCCCACGGGCCGGAAAGTCGCCTTGATCGATGCGTTGTCCGATACCGGCGTAAAGCAGATCCAGATCGTCTCGTTCGTCAATCCGAAAAAAGTGCCGGGCATGGCGGACGCCGAAGATGTCGTGCGCCAGTTCAACAAAAAGTTCGGCGTCGATTATTCCGCGCTGTTTTTTAACAACCAAGGTTTCGAGCGGGCGCTCGGTTTCGGCGACCGCCTGACTGTCAAAGGCGCGCTGCCGATGTGTGCGTCGGAAACGTTCCTCAAACGCAACCAGAACCGAACGATGCAGGAGAACGTCGAGGCCCTGCATGAGCAGGTCCGGATGTACAAGGCGCGCGGCGTTCCGGTGAACCGCGGCTCGGTGATGGCCGCGTTCGGCTGCAATTTCGAGGGCGAGATCCCGCCGGCGCGCGTCGTCGACCTGGTCGGCCAGATCTTCGAGATTGCCGCCGCGCACAGCTTGGAGATCAAGGAAATTGCGCTCGCCGACACCATGGGCTGGGCCAATCCCGAGGCGGTGAAACGCGTGGTCGGCGCGGTGCGCGAGCGGTTTCCTCAGGTGAGGATCAACCTGCACCTGCATGACACCCGCGGCATGGGCATCGCCAACGTCTATGCCGGGCTGCAAATGGGCGTCGACAGCTTCGACAGTTCGGTGGCCGGCCTGGGCGGCTGTCCCTTTGCCCGCCACCGCGGCGCGGCCGGCAATGTCTGTACCGAAGATCTCGTCTTTCTCTGCGATGAGATGGGCATCGCCACCGGCATCGATCTTGAGCGGATGATCGAGGCCGCGACGCTCGCGCAGGAGATCGTCGGTCATCCGCTGCCCGGCCATGTGATGCAAGGCGGCAGTTTGAGCTCTTTGCGCGCCAAGGCGCGCTCGGCGGCCTAGCCGGCTGCCGGAAATTGGAATGGTAACGATGGCCTTGGGGCTGACATCGGCACTGGGTGAATTTGCGGCGACGCTGCGGCCGGATGCGATTCCGCGCGAGGCGCGGGCCCTTGTCTGCACCGGATTCGCCGATTGCATCGGCGCCATGGTGGCGGGGCGCGACGAAGCACCGGTCAAGGCGGCGGCCAGTGTTTTCCTGCCGGCGCAGGACAGCGGGCACTCGCATGTCGCCTTCACCGATCGCCGCGCCGAGGCACCGGCTGCGGCAATGGTGAACGGCACCGCGGCCCATGTGTTGGATTACGACGACATTTCGATGCGAGGGCATCCAAGCGCCGTTCTGGTGCCCGCGATCCTCGCCGAAGCCGAAGAGCTCGATTGTCCGGGTGACGCGATGGTTTCGGCCTATATCGCGGGCTTTGAGACCTGGGGCGAACTCAATCGCCGCGAGCCGGATCCGCTTCACAAGAGAGGTTGGCACCCGACAGCCATTTACGGGACTCTGGCTGCGGCCGCGGCCTGCGCCAACTTGCGCCGGCTGAGCGCCAAGCAGGCGACGCATGCCATCGCTTTGGCCGCGTCGCAGGCGTCCGGATTGACGGCGAATTTCGGCAGTTCGTCGAAATCGTTTCACGTCGGGCGCGCCGCCTCGTCCGGCCTGATCTGCGCGCGCCTGGCCGCGGCCGGCGCGACCGGGACCGAAGACGTGCTTGAGAATCCGAGCGGCTTTCTCGCGGCGTTTTCGCCGGCCGGCCGCTGCGACCGCAGCGATGTGAGCGCGCCTGTCGGTTCATCGTTGCGCATTCTCAAGCACGGACTGAGCATCAAACGCTACCCGGTCTGCTATGCGGCTCACCGCGTCATCGATGCGATGCTCGAACTTCGCGGCCGTGATGGGTTCGATGCACGCGCCATCGCGTCCATATCGGCGAAAATCGGGACGACCCAGGCGGCCATGTTGCGGGTGGAAAACCCGCGCGATGCGCTGGAGGCGAAATTCAGCATCCAGTTTTGCCTCGCGGCGGCAGCGCTCGCCGGCAATGTCGGATTTGCGCAGTTGCGGCCCGAATTTCTCACGCGGGACGATCTTCGCGATCTCATGGGCCGCGTGACGATCACGCTCGACGACAGCGTCGACCCGGACTTTCCGAACTACTGCTTCTTCGATGTGGTCACGGTCACGCTTGCCGACGGTAGGCGGCTCGAGAGCCAGCCCGTCTCGCGCGCAAAAGGACACAGCTCACGGCCGCTGCAGCCGGCCGAGCTGCAAATGAAATTCAACGATTGCATTGGCGATGCGCTCGTCCCAGCGGCGCGCGATCGGCTGTTCTCCGACTTGCAGAGGCTGCCGAGTATCGCCAGTGCGAGGCAAATCACCAGCCGTGTGAAAATAGCGGACGCGATTTGCACGTGAAGTGAAAACGAAAAAAACGGTCATAGGAGGGTAGGATGCGCATCGGACGAATTTTGCTTTTCTTGGCGGCGGTCGCCTGCTCGCTATCGGTTGTGAATTACGCTCGTGCCGCGGAATATCCGACGCGGCCGATCCGGTGGATCATCGGCTATCCGCCGGGCGGCGCGTCCGACTATCTGGTGCGGGCGGTCTCCGCCGAGCTGGAGAAGGAACTCAAAGGTACGGTCGTGATCGAGAACAAGCCGGGCGCCAGCGGCATCATCGCCGCGGCGGCCGTGCATCAGGCCCAGCCCGACGGCTACACCTTGCTGCTGGAGTCGGATGGCTATTTCAACAATGTCGCGCTCGGCGGAAAATTCAATTTCGACCCGCTCGATTTCGACTATCTGACGCGGCTCGCACTGATCCCGAACGTGGTGGTGGTGCCGCCGTCCAGCCCGATCAAGACGATTGCCGACCTGATCGCGGCGGCCAAGAAAGATCCGGGCAAGCTGCAATTCGCGTCCGGCGGCGTCGGCACGGGCACGCATATCGCGACCGAGATGTTCATGGAACGCACCGGCACCAAGATGATGCACATTCCTTATAAGGGAACCCAGGCGCCGCTGCTCGATCTCGCCGCCGGCCGGATCAGCGTGATGTTCGCGGGCGCTTCGCCGGCGCTGCCCATGATCAAATCCGGGCAACTGCGGCCGGTGGCCGTGACCTCGGCCGAGCCGATCGAGGCGCTGCCCAATGTGCCGCCGATCAGTGCGACCGTCCCCGGCTTCGACCAGCAGACCTGGTACGTCGCGATGGCGCCCAAAGGCCTCGATCCGGCGGTGAAGGCGCGGCTCGTCAACGCGATGCACCACGCGCTGGCCACCGCCACGGTGAAGAATGGCATCGCCAAATTCGCCTTTACCGCGGCGCCGACAAGCCCCGAGGAGTTCGAAAAATTTCTCAAGTCCACGCTAGACAACACGCGGGCAATCGCCAAGACGGCCAACATCAGTCTGCATTGACCGTGAACGCCAATCCGATGAGGGCAAGATGGAATTCGATCCCGCGCAACTGAGCGAGCCGCTGCAATACAAGCTGATGACCGGGACGATCGTGCCGCGCCCGATCGCCCTGGTGACGACGCTCGGGCCGCAAGGCCCGAATGCGGCGCCGTTCAGTCTGTTCAACATTGTCGGCACGGACCCTCCGACCTTGTTTTTCTCGTCCGGCAACCAGGACGACGGCAGCGAGAAGGATACGATTCAAAACCTTCGCAAGAATCCGGAATTCGTCGTGCACATCGTCAATCATGCCATGGCCGACCGCATGAACATCTGCTCGACGAATTTCCCGCCTGGCGTCAACGAACTCGAAAAGGCGGGCTTTGCCACGGCTCCGGCGCGCAAAGTGTCGCCGCCGCGCATTGTCGAATCGCCTGCGCAGTTCGAATGCCGGGTGATGAACATCATCGACGTTGGATCGCGGCATCACTTCGTGCTCGGCGAGGTGGTCTGGTTCCACTACCACGAGGACATTGTCGACGAACGGCTGCGGGTGAGCTTCGAGAAACTCAATCCGGTCGGCCGTTTGTCGGGGCCGATGTATGCGCGGCTGACCGAGACGTTCAAGCTCGAGCGGCCCTACCTCTAAGGCGACCCGGGACGGCCAATGGCGACTGTACAACAGCTCATGTCACTTTCCGGTCGCGTCAGTGTCGTGACCGGCGGGGCAAAAGGCATCGGACGCCAGATGGCGACCGCGCTCGCCGAGGCCGGATCGAATCTGGTGATCTGCGGCCGCAACCTCGCGCCGTGCGAGGAAGCAGCGGCCGACCTCGAGGCGCTCGGCGTCAAGGTGCTGGCCGCCAAATGCGATATCGCGAGCGCGGAAGACGTTGCCGCGCTGCGCGATCGCACGCTGGCGCATTTCGGACGGGTCGACGTGCTGGTGAACAATGCCGGGCGGGCCTGGTTCGCGCCGCCAGAAGAAATGCCCCTCGACCGCTGGGAACAGGTGATGCGCGTGAACGTCACCGGCACCTTTCTTTGCTCGCAAGCGTTTGGCACGGCGATGATCGCGAGCGGCAAGGGCAAGATCATCAATATCGCGTCGGTGTCCGGCGTGCTCGGCAAGAACCCCGAGATTCACAATTCGCTGGCCTACAACACGAGCAAGGGCGCGGTCGTCAATATGACGCGCGACCTCGCGGTCAAGTGGGCGCGCAAGGGCGTTTATGTCAACGCCATCGCGCCCGGGTTTTTCCTGTCGAGCCGGAACTCCGGACGTTTCGAGGAGCGCAAGGAAGCGATCCTGCGCGAAATCCCGATGGGCCGGCCCGGCGGACCCGACGATCTGAAAGGGCCGGTGGTGTTTCTGGCCTCCGATGCCTCCGACTTCGTTACCGGGATGATCCTGATGGTCGATGGCGGCGTCGTCGCCTGGTGAGACACGCGTCTAGTTGCCGTTGGACAAGGAATGCAACATGGTTCAATCACCGACGACCGAAGGCATCACCCGACGCCTCGCCCGTTTTGCGGCCGAGACCCGTTTTGAGGACCTTCCGTCAGACGTCATCGAAGGCTCCAAGCGCTCTTTTCTCGATACAATCGGCATTATTCTTGGCGGTTGCGGTGAGCCGGCGCCCAATATCCTGGCGCAATACGCGCGCGGGACCGGAGCCGTCGGCCGCGCCAGCGTGCTCGGGCAGGGCGCGCGCACGACCGCGCCGCTGGCAGCATTGGTGAACGGCACCGCCGCCGACGTGTTCGGTTTCAGCGATATCGTCGTCACCAACATGAACCATCCGTCCGGCGCCATCTGCTCCGCGATTCTTGCGCTTGGCGAGGAACGCGGCAGTTCCGGCAAGGACATGATCGCGGCGCATGTGATCGGCGTCGAGGTGGCGGACAAAATCGGCGTCGGCGTCAAGCCGGGACTGCAGCTCAAGGGCTGGCATCCGCTCGCCGTGCTGAACACCTTCGGCGCGGCCGTTGCCTGCGGCAAGCTCTTGAATTTCGACACCGAAAAGATGGCGACCGCGCTCGGCATCGCGGGCATCATGACCGGCGGCATCCGTGCCGGCATGGGGACGATGAGCAAGGCGCTCGGCGCCGGCCGCTCCGCGCGCGACGGGCTCGAGGCCGCACTGTTGGCCGAGCTCGGCTACACCGGCCCGACCAATGTCATCGAGGCGCGCGACGGCTTCTTGCAGACCTTCGGCGACGGCGCGAGCGGTGCAGGCATCGTGGAGTCGTTGGGTAATCCGTACGAGTTCACCGAGCCGGGCATGACCTACAAGGCCTATCCGACCTGCACGCGCTCGCATCCGGGCATCACCGCGGCGCTGCGCATGCGGACAAGCCATCGCATCGATGTCGACAATATCGATCGCATCGTTTGCAGCGTCACGCCGGCGGTGGCCGATTATCTGAAGTTCGGCGTCGCCAAGAGCAAGCTCGAAGCCAAGTACAGCCTGCCGTTCTGCGTCGCCTTGGCGTTGATCGCAGGCGAGGTGACACTGGCCAATGTCACCGACGAGACCGTCGCCGATGCGCGCATCGTCGATCTGATGCAGAAAGTGACGATGGTCATATCGCCGGATTTCGCCAAGGACGGCTATCTGCCGGAATACGCGCCGCACGGCTGCATCATCGAGATCTGGACGAAATCGGGCGAGTATCTGCGCGATCAACAGAATCGCGGACCTTGGGAGCCGATGACGCCGCCGACATGGGACGACCTGATGGTCAAGTTCCGCGGCTGCGCGAGCCTCGTCCTCGATGCCCCGGCCATCGAATCAGCCGGCGACATTCTGCGCCGGCTAGACGCGCTGCGGCAGGTCGCGCAGCTCACCGATCTGATACGGAATCCAAAACTCGGACTACGCAAAGCAGGCTAACGCAAACGAATAACGGCCGATTGACAATGGACAGCATGATCGAAGCGCCTTCCGGTTACACCCTCCCGCCCGAGGTCATCGAGTATCGCGACCTGGCCCGCAAGATCGTGCAGGACGAATTGCTGCCGCTCGAGTCGAAATATCTGGCCACCAAGGGCGCGGCCTACGGTCTACAGCCGTTGACCAATCTTCGCCGCGTCTACCCGAAGGACGTTACCGACCGGCTGGAGAAGATCGCGCGCGACACCGGGCTTTGGTATCTGATGGTGCCGAAGGAGTTCAGCGGTCACGACATGAGCACGCTGGCGCGCATGGCCGTCATCGAGCAGTTCATGTACACGGCGGTGCCGTTTCCGTTCGTGAACGTGCCCAACATCCTTTATCAATGCAAAGGCGAGCAGATCGAGCGCTATCTCAAACCGGCGATCGAAGGCACGCGTATTCATTGTTTCGCGCAGACCGAACCGAACGCGGGCTCCGATCCCGGCGGCATGATGAAGACGTCGGCGGTGCCGAAGGGCGACGGCTGGGTGATCAATGGCACCAAGATGTGGATTTCCGGCGCCGCCGAATCCGATTTTCTCTTGGTGCAAGCGGTTACCGATCCGGAAAAGCGCCAGCGTGGCGGCATCACGATGTTCATCGTCGAGCGCACCAATCCCGGCGTCAGGATCGAAGAGCCGGGGATTTCGACTTGGCTGGGATCGACGCCCTCGACCTATATCGTGCACTTTGACGACTGCTATGTTGAATCGAGCGCGATTCTCGGCGACGTCGGCAACGGCTTCCGGCTTGGCCAGAAGTGGCTGACGATCCACGACCGCCTCATGCGCGGCCCCTATTCGATCGGCAAGATGCAGCGCGCGCTCGACATGAGCCGCGACTGGGCGAAGCAGCGGGTGACGTTCGGCAAGCCGCTCTCGGAGAGGCAAGCCATCCAGTGGCGCCTGGTCGAGATGTTCGTGGACATCAATGCGTTGCGCGCCATGACCTACGAAGTCGCCTCGCGCGCCGACGCCGGCGAGGACGTGCGGGCGGAAGCGGCCATGGTCAAGATGTGCGCCAGCGAGTGGGGCACGCGCTGCCTCGATCACGCCATCCAGATTCATGGCGCCATGGGCGAATCGCTTGAGATTCCGCTCACACTCTTTTATCGCTATTTGCGCCACTACCAGATCGGTGGTGGTAGCAATGAAATTCAACGTATGCTAATAGCGCGAAAAATCCTGGGGCAATGAACAACGGTCGATTGCTGAGCAACCGTCAGGTCAAGACCGCGCCGGAGGCGCCGGACTCTGCGGATCGCGCGCGGGCCAAAGGGCGGCCGTTTCCGCGTCCGGAAGCGCCGCTCATCGCGGGCGGCGACCGCTACATCGTGCCCGGCCTCGAGCGCGGCCTGACGATCCTGCAGCTATTCGGCGACGACGGTAAAATTATACGGCTGGCTGAAATCGCCCGGCAATTGGGAGTGCCGCGCTCCTCGGCCTTTCGCCTTGTCTACACGCTCGAGACCCTGGGCTTCGTCGAGCGCACCAAGGACGGCTATGGCTATCGTCTCGGCAGCCGCGTGTTGAGCCTCGGCTTCGCCTATCTGTCGTCCACCGAAGTGGTCAATGTGGCGCGCGATCCGCTCAATGCGCTGAACCGACGCACCGGGCTGGGCGTGAATCTGGCGGTGCGCGAAGGCACCGATATCGTTCACCTGATCCGCATAGCCAGTCGCGGGCCCTTCACATCGAACCTCCAGGTCGGGCAGCGCCGGCCGGCGCATGCAGCGCCCATGGGCCGTGTCCTGCTCTGCGAGCTGCCGGACGAGGAACTGGCGGCCCTCTATCCGGGAAAGGATCCGCTGCCTCGCTATACGGCCTCGACGCCGACGACACTCGATCAACTCCGCAAGCTGCTGGCGCGCGACCGCGCGCGCGGCTACGTGATCAGCCTCGGCACTTTCGTGCCGAGCGGCTGCTCACTTTCCGCGCCGGTGCGCGACGCGACCGGCAAGATCATCGCCGCGATCAATATCTCCGGCGCGCGCGATCCGGCTTTGGAAAAGGAGTTGGGCGGAAAGCTCAAGGACGAGTTGCTGGCGACCGCCGCCGAGATTTCGGCCAGCCTCGGCTACACCCCGCCGCAGAATGTTCGCAAAGCCCGGCATTAGCGGCGAGCTGAATCTCGTTCAGTCGTTCCGGGCGCCGCGAAGCGGCGATCCGGACTCGAGAATTACTACGAAATTCAGAAAGCGGCTGGCTTCGGGGTTCGCGCCTTGGGCGCGTCCCGGAATCGTTGAGGAGCGCTTTTCAGCAAGCGGCTAGAATCCGGCGGCATAGGAATTGCGCCGCGGGTCGACCCCGGCGAGCAGGATGCCAGTTTTGCTGTCGCGCTGCACGCCTTCGACGCCGCCGACCCGGTCGCTCCAGCGCGGGAAGAGATCGACGCGATGCCCGCGCGCGCGCAGGTCGTCGAGCACGGCGCCGTCGAAGCGCTCTTCGCAGGAGACCGTGCATTCGAGGTCCATCAGGCGGAACCGCGGCGCCTCGATCGATTGCTGCAGGTCGAGACCGTGGTCGATGACGTTGATCAGCGTCTGCACGACATAGGGCACGATGCCGAAGCCGCCCGGCGAGCCGAGCATAAGCCAGGGCCGGTCGTTGTCGAACACCATGGTGGGCGCATGGCCGATATTGGAACGACGCCCGGGGGCGACCTTGTTCGGGCCGTCGGCCAGCGACATCCACCAGCTCCGGTCGTTCAACACCAGGCCGGTGCCGGCGGCCACCTCGCCGCAGCCGAAATCCCGTCCGATGGTCTGCGTGGCCGAGACGACATTGCCGCTCTCGTCGACGACGACGAAATGCGTGGTGCCGACCGCGGTCGACCGGCTGTTGGCCAGCACATGATGCGCGACGGCGGGGTCGATCGACTGGGCGAGCTTGCGCGCGTAGTCCTTGTCGACCAGGTGCGCCACCTGGATCGGCACGTGGTCGGGGTCGCCGCCGCTGACACGGCGATCGGCGAGCGCGCGCTTCAAGGCCTCGATGACGGTATGCAGCGCGGGCGCGCTGGCATAAGCCATGTCCGGCGTCAGCACGTTCTCGAGGATGTTGAGGGCTTGCACGACATGGAGGCCCGCGGTCGGCGGCGGGGTCGTCACCACGCGGTGGCCGCGGTAGCTGCCCTCCACCGGCGGGCGCCAGACCGGGCGATAGTTCTCAAGGTCTTCCGAAGTCATTTCAGCGCCGGCCGCGCGCATGCAATCGAGTATGAGGCGGGCGGTCTGGCCGCGCGCGAATTCGTTTTCCGGATCGCGCGCATAGCGGCGCAAGGTCTCGGCCAGATCGCGCTGGGCCAGGACTTCGCCTTTCGACCAGACCTCCTGATCGGGCCGGAAAAAGATGTCACGCGAAGCGGCGAAGCCTTGCAGCTTGGAACGACACTTCTGCAACGAGCCGGCGACGTAGCTCGACATGACGGTGCCGTTGGCGGCGCGGTCGATCGCCGTTTCCAGGAGCCGCGCGAAAGGCAGGCGGCCAAATTGCTGCCAGGCGGCATGCAGTGCTGCCGGAGTGCCGGGCACCATGGCGATGATGGCGCCGACCTCGCGGTGACCTTCCGGCTCCTCGCGGAAGGCGCTCGCCTCGGTCGTCTCCTTGAGACCGAAATGTGCGACCAGCCGCTCGGCGGTCAGCGCACCGGGGCAGACCGAATAGCCGTCGAGATGAATGGCCGATCGTGTCCGGCTGTCATAGATCAACCAGGCCGAATCGCCGGCAAGCCCGGACCAGTTGTGATTGGTGACCGACAGAGTCGTCGCCACGGCCACCGCGGCATCGACGGCATTGCCGCCGGCCCGCAACATCTCTACGCCCGCCAGCGTCGCGTCCGGATGCATGGATGAAACCATGGCGCGCCGTCCCCATACTTCGGTGATCGGACGAGCTAGGGTCTGTTGGGCGAAAGCGGCCGATGTCGCTGCGCTGCTGGATGCGGGAGCCATCGTTGCCACCGGATTAGCGAAACGTGCCGGCGAGTTCGGAGAATCGCCTGAAGCCTTCGGCATCGAAGCCTGCGGCGGGCTTCTTCGGCAGATCGAATTGCAGCGCGTGCAGGGTTTCTTCGATGTCGGCGCGCGAAATATTGCGGGTGATAAAGATGAGCTGCGAACGCCGGTCGTCCGACGGCCATTCAGGCAGTTCGGCGAGCGGGTGGATCAGGTGCTGCACGGCCTGCAAGACGTAAGGCCGTCCCTCGATATTGACGATGCCCTTGATGCGAAGCAGATCGGCGCCGTTGAAGTCGCTCAGCATCTGCGTCCAGATCTGTAGTCCGGTGGCGGTCACCGGGCGATCGATGAAGACGGGAAACGACGTTATGCCCTCGCGGTGGTGCGCCGCGTGGCCGTGATGATGGTGATGATGATGATCGTGCGGGGCATGGGCATGACTGTGCTTTTCGCCGGACGCGGCGAGCCACTTGGGCAAGCGCGCGGTCTGCAATGCCTGCGGGCTCAAGGTGTCGAACAACTGATCCGGCAATACCCTGCCGTTCAAGACCTCGATCTGCGCGACCCCGGGATTGAATTCGTCGATGACGGAGCGCAGGCGCTCGATCTGAGTGCGATCCGCCAAGTCGGTCTTGGTGATGAGTACGGTATCGGCGGTGCAGATCTGCTTCATGCATTCCGGGTGCGAGGCGATCTGCTCCAGGCCGTGCACGGCATCGACGGTGGTGATCACGTTTTCCAGATGCAGCAGGCTGCCGAGGTCCTCGTCGAAATGGGCGGTGCGCAGGACCGGGACGGGATCGGCCAATCCGGTCGTCTCCACCACGATGCGATCGAAATCCATGATCTCGCCGCGTGCCCGCGCGACGAACAGCTCGCTGAGCGTGTCGACCAGCTCGCCCCGGACGGTGCAGCAGAGGCAGCCGTTCGCCAGCAGGATGACGTCCTCGCGCGGACGCGCCACCAGCAGATGGTCGAGCCCCATCTCTCCGAACTCATTGATGATGACGGCGGTTCTGTTCATGCGCGGATCGGCGAGCAGGTGAGACAGGGTGGTCGTCTTGCCGCTGCCGAGAAAGCCGGTGATAACGCTGAGCGGGGTCGATTTTACAGTCGCGGGCTCGTCCGCGAGCGGCGCCTCGTGGCTCGTCAGAGCCTTCCTTCGCTCATCGTTTGAATTCGTCATCTTTCTCGCCTGTTTCATTAGCAAATCATAGTTTCAAGTATAATACACTCTGGCCTTGCGCCAGGGAAGTCCCGACCGACGATTTTGCCTGCCGCCGCGCTTCCGCCGCGCAATATGCGGTCTCGCAATATGCGCGCGCTCACCGGCGGGATGCTCCTGCCGGTCATCACGTCGGCGCTTTTTTCGCGTGGCTGTGCCGGAATAGAGGAACGGTTCGGCCGTTCACGATTTGCTTTTTCCAGCAGGTCGGACTGCGTAAAGAAGGTTCGACCCCAGTTCCTCTTCCTCCGCCAGCCCCATTGGGCGGAAAATTCTCCGCTGCCTGCGCGCGCCCGGCACGTCGATCTGTGCCAGCCCGCGACTGCGGCCGTGATATCGATCAATCCTCTTCGATGAGCGTCGGCCTGGCGAACTCCGTCAAGCGCGCGTGATCCGTCACGGTAATAGTCGCACCATGGCTGTGGACACCATACGGCTCGAGCGCGGTCATGGCGCGCGAATAACTCTCCGGCGTCATGCCCAGATAAGATGCGAGCTTCCGCTTTTCGAGCGGCAATTCAAATTCATTGCGGCCCGACCGCCGCGCCGTATTCAGGATCCAGTTGGCGAGGCGCTCGGTCGAGGTGAGCATTCGGTCGTTCTTCAAGACGCGGGTGACGCTGCGATAACGAGCGGCCAGCTCGGCGGCGATACCGTGCGCAAACGCCGCATCGCGTTTGAAGGTGGCGCGCACGGCCTGCGACGGCACCATGAGGAGCTGCGACGACACCAGCGTGCGCGCCGACTTCAGATGCGGCTCATCCCGAACCACGGCGGCGAGGATGAAGCTGGACACCGGATAAAGAATGTCGATCGTCGTCTCCTCGCCGTCGCGAGTGGCATATAGATCGATGGCGCCCTCGACTACGACGTAGAGAAAATCCGGCAACTCGCCTTCCCTGATGATCTCCGCCCGCGCCGGAAAGCGCTGCAACATCGACAGGCCCATGATGTCGGCGAAACTCTGTTCGGACATCTCCTCGAACAATGGCAAGGCGCGGATCAGCGGGGCCTCGGCAAGGCGAACGGACATTTGCTCCATCTCCCGGGACCGCGCCTTGTCATTTGACGCGGCAATGTTTCCTTATAGTACAAACGTCGCTTGATATTCATCAAGCCGAAGAGCCTAATAAGTCAATTCGAAGCACATCTAAGATCAATCCAATTAATTCTGGAGAAGTCGCAAGTAAAGTTGATCAAGCTCAAAGAACACATGGTTGGAATGAGGCTTCCTCGCCCCATCGATTTTCACGACGGGGCCCATCATGGCATTGCAAGCCGCAACGACCACCCCCGGCCAAAGCCGGGCACTGTGGATGTCCACCATCGCATTCACGGTCTGCTTCGCCGTCTGGACCATCTTCGCCATTATCGGCATTCAGATTAAGCGGCAGCTCGGCCTCAACGAGACCGAATTCGGCCTGCTGGTCGGCACGCCGATTCTCACCGGCTCTTTGACGCGCATTTTCCTCGGCATCTGGACCGACCAATATGGCGGGCGTCGCGTCTACACGGCGGTGATGCTCGCGGCTGCGATCGCGACCTTCCTGCTCACTTACGCCCACAGTTATGTGCAGTTCCTGATCGCCGCGCTTGGCGTCGGTGTCGCCGGCGGCTCGTTCGCGGTCGGCATCGCTTACGTGTCACGCTGGTACCCGGCCGAAAGGCAAGGCACCGTGCTCGGCATCTTCGGCGCCGGCAATGTCGGCGCGGCCGTCACCAAGTTCTGCGCACCGTTCGTCCTCGTCGCCTATGGCTGGCAGGTGACGGCGCAGGTCTGGGCGGCCGCGATCGCGCTGATGGCTATCGTCTTCTGGTTCATGACCAGCGAGGATCCAGTCGAATTGGCGCGTCGCGCCAAGGGCGAGCGTCCGCGCAGCGCCTGGCTCGAACTCGAGCCTTTGAAGAACCTGCAGGTCTGGCGTTTCTCACTCTATTATTTCTTCGCCTTCGGCGGCTTCGTCGCGCTGGCGCTGTGGCTGCCGCGTTACATGATCGGCGTCTATAAGCTCGACATCGAAACGGCGGGTATGCTGGCCGCCGCCTACTCGATCCCGGCAAGCCTGTTCCGTGCTTATGGCGGCGTTCTCTCCGACCGCTATGGTGCGCGCCGCATCATGTACTGGATGTTCAGCGTTTGCGCGGCAATTGCTTTCATCCTGGCCTATCCGCCGGCTGAATATGTGATTCAAGGCGTGAAAGGTCCGATCCAGTTCCACATGGCGACCGGCGTCGTCACCTTTACCTGCCTGATCTTCGTGCTCGGGTTCTTCATGAGCCTCGGCAAGGCCGCGGTCTACAAGCACATCCCGGTCTATTACCCGGAAAATGTCGGTTCCGTCGGCGGCCTGGTCGGCATGATCGGCGGCCTCGGCGGCTTCGTGCTGCCGATCGCCTTTGGCGTGCTCAACGATCTCACCGGTATCTGGACAAGCTGCTTCATGCTGCTGTTCGTCATCGCCGCCGGCTCCCTGCTCTGGATGCATCTCGCCATCCGTCGCATGGAGCAAGAAGCGCTGGCGCCCGGCCTGGAAAAGCTGCCGCAGTTCCCGGAAATGCAGCCGATCCACGGAGAGAAGCATGTCGGCGCGCTCGCCGGCGTGATCGAGGAGTGGAGGCCGGAGGACCCGCAGTTCTGGGAGGCGAAGGGCCGCGCCATCGCCCGGCGAAACCTTTGGATATCGATCCCCGCGCTCCTGCTCGCCTTTGTGATCTGGATGGTGTGGTCGGTGGTGGTCGCCAAACTGCCGGCAGTCGGCTTCAAGTTCACGACCGACCAGTTGTTCTGGCTGGCGGCGATGCCGGGGCTCTCGGGCGCGACTTTGCGCATCTTCTATTCGTTTATGCCGCCGATCTTCGGCGGGCGATTGTGGACCTCGGTGTCAACCTGGTCGCTGATGGTGCCGGCGGTCGGCATCGGGCTTGCCGTGCAGTCGCCCGACACGCCCTACATTATCTTCCTATCGCTCGCGCTGTTATGCGGTCTCGGCGGCGGCAATTTCGCCTCCTCGATGGCCAATATCAGCTTCTTCTTCCCGAAGGCGGAGAAGGGCAATGCGCTCGCGCTCAATGCCGGGCTCGGCAATCTCGGGGTCAGCGTCGGCCAGTTCGTCATTCCGCTGGTGATCACGGCGGCCGTGTTCGGCTGGCTCGGCGGCGATGCGCGGGTCGCAAGCGACGGCACCAAGCTGTGGCTGCAGAATGCCGGCTTCATCTGGGTGCCGTTTATCGCGATCTCGGCGACCGCGGCCTGGTTCGGCATGAACGACATCGCCGCCATGAAGGCGTCCTTCGCCGACCAGGCGGTGATCTTCAAGCGCAAGCATAATTGGCTGATGTGCTGGCTCTATACCGGCACCTTCGGCTCGTTCATCGGCTATTCGGCCGGCTTCCCGCTGCTCGCCAAGACCCAGTTTCCGCAGGTCGACTCGCTCAAATATGTCTTCCTCGGGCCGCTGGTCGGCGCGCTTGCGCGCTCGGCCACCGGCTGGCTGGCGGACAAATATGGCGGCGCCCGCGTCACATTCTGGGTGTTCGTGCTGATGATCGCGGCGGTGGGCGGGGTGCTCTATTTCCTCGGCATCAAGGAACAGGCCGGCGCGTTCTGGGGCTTCTTCGCGATGTTCATGCTCCTGTTCTTCGCGACCGGCGTGGGCAATGCCTCCACCTTCCAGATGATCCCCGCGATCATGCGCACCGAGATGCCACGGCTCGAGCCGGGCATGAGCCCCGCCGAGCGGCAACGCCACGCCGAAATGGAAGCGGCGGCCATCATCGGCTTCACCTCGGCGGTGGCGGCCTATGGCGCCTTCTTCATTCCCAAGGCCTACGGCAGTTCGATCTCGCTGACCGGCGGCGTGCAGGCGGCGCTGTGGGGCTTCATGCTGTTCTACGTGACCTGCGTCGCGATCACCTGGTGGTTCTACACGCGCCGCGGCGGACTCCTGCACGATGTCGAGCGCGGCACGCCGCTGCCGCCCGCCGCTCCGCAACCGGCCGAATAAGAAGGACAAGAACAATGAGCCACTTTCTCGATCGACTGACCTTCTTCAAACGCCACGACGAGCCCTTCGCCGACGGCCACGGCATCGTCACCCACGAGGACCGGCGCTGGGAGGACGGCTACCGCAAGCGCTGGCAGCACGACAAGATCGTGCGGTCGACGCACGGCGCCAACTGCACCGGCTCCTGCTCGTGGAAGATCTACGTCAAGGGCGGCATCGTCACCTGGGAGACGCAGCAGACCGATTATCCGCGCACGCGGCCGGAATTGCCGAACCACGAGCCGCGCGGCTGTTCGCGCGGCGCCAGCTACTCCTGGTATCTCTATTCCGGCAATCGCGTGAAATATCCGCTGGTGCGCGCGCGCCTGTTGCGGCTGTGGCGCGAGGCGCGCATTTTGCGCGCGCCTGTTGCGGCCTGGGCCTCCATTGTCGAAGACCCGCGGAAGCGCGCCGCCTATACCGAGAAGCGCGGGCTCGGCGGCTTCGTGCGCGCGACCTGGGACGAAGTCACCGAAATCATCGCGGCGGCGAATGCCTACACCATCAGGAAGCACGGGCCCGACCGCATCGTCGGCTTCTCGCCGATCCCGGCGATGTCGATGGTCTCCTATGCCGCCGGTTCGCGCTATCTCTCGCTGCTCGGCGGCGTCTGCATGTCGTTCTACGACTGGTATTGCGACCTGCCGCCGTCCTCGCCGCAGACCTGGGGCGAGCAGACCGACGTTCCGGAATCGGCCGACTGGTACAATTCCGGTTTCCTGATCCTGTGGGGCTCCAACGTTCCGCAGACCCGCACGCCCGATGCGCACTTCTATACGGAAGCGCGCTATCGCGGCGCCAAGAGCGTGGTGATCTGTCCGGACTACTCCGAAGCCTCCAAGTTCGCCGATCTCTGGATCTCGGTGAAGCAGGGCACCGATGCCGCGCTCGCCATGGCGATGGGCCACGTCATCCTGCGCGAGTTCCACATCGATCGGAAGGCGCAATATTTCGAGGACTATGTCCGCCAGTACACGGATATGCCGATGCTGGTGGAGCTGGTGAAGCAGGACGGCAGACTGGTGCCCGGGCGGCTCCTGCGTGCCTCCGACTTCACCGGCGATCTTAGCGAGAGCAACAATCCGGAATGGAAGACGGTCGCCTATGACGAGACCACGAACCAGATCGTGGTGCCGCGCGGCTCGGTCGGCTTTCGTTGGGGCGAGACGGGCAAGTGGAATCTGGAAGAGAAAAAATCGGACGGCGCGCCGATCAAGCTGCGGCTTTCGCTCGCCGACGACCGCGACGAACTTGCCGATGTCGCCTTCCCCTATTTCGGCAATCGCGAGCACGATCATTTCGCCGGCACCGACCACCCGAGCGTGCTGGTGCGCAAGATGCCGGCCAAGCGCGTCCAACTCAAGGACGGCGAGAGACTGGTCGCCACAGTCTACGACCTGTTCGTCGCCAATTATGGGCTAGACCGCGGCTTCGGCGGCGAGCATGTGGCCAAGTCCTACGACGACAACGTGCCCTATACGCCGGCCTGGGCCGAGAAGATCACCGGCGTGCCGCGCGACCAGATCGTGACCGTGGCGCGCGAATTCGCGCTCAACGCCGAGAAGACCAGGGGCCGCTCGATGGTGATCATCGGCGCGGCGATGAACCACTGGTATCACTGCGACATGAATTACCGCGGCGTCATCAATATGCTGGTGATGTGCGGTTGCGTCGGCCAGTCGGGCGGCGGCTGGTCGCATTACGTCGGGCAGGAGAAGCTGCGTCCGCAATCGGGCTGGCTGCCTTTGGCCTTCGCGCTCGATTGGGGCCGCCCGCCGCGCCAGCAAAACTCGACCTCGTTCTTCTATGCGCACACCGACCAGTGGCGCTACGAGACGGTGGGCGTCGACGAGATCGTCTCGCCGACCGCGCCCCCCGGCCCGTGGGATGGCGCGCTGATCGACTACAATGTGCGCGCCGAACGCATGGGCTGGCTGCCGTCGGCGCCGCAGCTTCGGCAAAATCCGCTCGACCTCGCCAAGAAGGCCAAGGCCGCCGGGCTCGAGCCGAAGGACTATGTCGCCAAGGCACTGAAGTCGGGAGAACTGCAATTATCCTGCGAAGACCCGGACCATCCCGACAACTGGCCGCGCAACATGTTCGTGTGGCGCTCCAATCTGCTCGGCTCGTCCGGCAAGGGGCACGAATATTTCCTAAAGCACCTGCTCGGCACCACGCATGGCGTGCAGGGCAAGGACTTGGGTGAGACGGGCAAGAAGAAGCCGCAGGAAGTCGCCTGGCACGACGAGGCGCCGAAGGGAAAGCTCGACCTGCTGGTGACGCTCGACTTCCGCATGTCGACCACCTGCGTCTATTCCGACATCGTGCTGCCGACGGCGACCTGGTACGAGAAGAACGACCTCAACACCTCCGACATGCATCCGTTCATCCATCCGCTCACCTCGGCGGTGGACCCGGTGTGGGAATGCAAGAGCGATTGGGAAATCTACAAGGCCATCGCCAGGAAATTCTCGGACGTGGCGCCGGAAGTGCTCGGCGTCGAGAAGGACGTGGTGATGACGCCGATCATGCACGACTCGCCGGGCGAGATCGCCCAGGCGCTCAACGTGAAGGACTGGAAGAA
>DASZQT010000406.1:0-15345 GCA_035549515.1 Pseudolabrys sp.
ATGGGCGAGGCCGAGGGCAATCTCGGCCAGGGCGATGCCGATGGCGCGGTCGATGCGCAGGGCCGCGCGCTCGAGGCCATGCGCAAGGGCGCGCAGGGGCTCGCCCAACAGATGCAGCAGCAAGAGGGCAATAACGGCCCCGGTCCGAATGGCCGGCCCGGGCGCGGCCGTCAGCGCGCGCAGCAGGACACCGACCCGCTCGGACGCCCGATGCGCGGGCGCGAATACGGCGACGACGTCACGGTGAAGGTGCCGGGCGAGATCGACGCGCAGCGCGCCCGCCGCATCCTGGAAGAACTGCGCAAGCGCTACGGCGAAAGCTCCCGCCCGCAGCTCGAGCTCGATTACATCGAGCGGCTGCTGCAAGGGTTCTAAGTTTTCCGGCCGCAGTCGCGCTTATCCCACCCGCACGGGGAAGGTGGCGGCGCTACTTCCCCATCGCGTCGCGCGCGGCAAAGAAGCGCACCATCACGTCATTGGCGTCGGCGGGCGGCGCGGCCAGCCGGCTGTGGAAACTCATGCTCTCGCCGGGGCCGAGCGCGCCGCGCTCGGGCTTGGCGGTCCAGCTATAAATCTCCTGCCCCGATGCATTGCGCGCCGCAAAGCGCAGGCGCGGCACCTCGACCGTGCGGTTGGTCGTCGAGACGATCTTGCCCTCGATCAGCAGGATGGCCATGCCGTCCTGCGTCTCCTTGGCGATATGCACGTCCTCGAAGCTCAGCCCGCGCAGATTGACCGGCAGGCCGATGGCCGCAAACAACGAAGCGGTCTGCGGCACATAGCGCACCACTTCGTTACGCGCGCCGATCAACGCCACATTGGCGGCGAACAGCAACAGGACGATGGCGGTCCAGCGCGACGAGCCACGCGCTTTCTTGCGTTTGGCCTGCAGCCGCTTGCGGCGGGCGGCGAAAGTCTCGATGTCCTCGGCAGTATGCTCGG
Organism: Pseudolabrys sp.; assembly: GCA_035549515.1. Classification (GTDB taxonomy): domain Bacteria; phylum Pseudomonadota; class Alphaproteobacteria; order Rhizobiales; family Xanthobacteraceae; genus Pseudolabrys. Next base: position 943 of record DASZQT010000406.1, read on the forward strand.
GCGCCGCGCTTTCAGCGAACTCGCTGTGATCGATCGGCGGCACCAACGGTGGCGCATCGCCGATGGCCGGCGGTTCCCCGGTCGGGAACGGTTCGGCCGCCACTTCCGCGATGTCCGATGGCCGTTCGGCAAAGCCGTCGCCGGGCGCGCCCCATTCCACAGCCGGCTGCGGTATTTCGTCCGGAGTGTGCGCATCGGCGCCGAAATCGTCCGATTCGACCTCGCCGTATTCGGAGGTTCGCTCAACCGGTTCGCCGGCGGGCGCCGGCCGGCTTTTCATTTCGGCCTGTGCCTCCGCGATCACGTCGTCGACAAAGGCATTCAGGTCGCCGCCGCCGTCGGCGGCGCTGGCGAACCAGGTGGTCTTGCAGCGCGCGCAGCGCACGCTGCGGCCCTCGGCCCCGAGCGCGGCGGCATCGATCATGTAGGACGTGGCGCAACTCGGGCAGACCAGCAGCATGGCGTCGCGGCGTTCCAGTGGTATGTGGAGCTTAGCAGCCGTCCGTTAATGGACCGGAAACCATGCCGGCCCCAGCGTTTGCCCCGGCAGCGCCAAGGCGGCTGCCTTCGTCCTATGCCCAGCGCCCGGAATTCCTGTAAAAGCGCTTTCCTGGGGACGCAGACGAACGAGCAAAATCGGGCAGCGGGACGGAACCGGCGGCTTGACCCCGGGTACGGGGCAACCCACGGCTCTTGATGGGATTTGTCGGAGAGGGGTGTGGTCCGATTCGAAAACGTCGGTTTGCGCTACGGCCTGGGGCCGGAAGTTCTGCGCGACCTCACCTTCCGCATCGATCCGCATTCCTTCCAGTTCCTTACCGGCCCGTCCGGTGCGGGCAAGACCACGCTGCTGCGGCTGATGTTCCTCTCGCTCAAGCCGACGCGCGGCCTCATCACGCAGTTCGGCCACGACGTGGCGACGCTCTCGCGCGACGCGGTGGCGACGCTGCGCCGGCGCATCGGCATCGTATTCCAGGACTTCCGCCTGCTCGATCACATGACCACCTACGAGAATGTGGCGTTGCCGCTGCGCGTGATGGGGCGCCCGGAGGAGAGCTATCGCGACGAGGTGGTCGAGCTGCTCAACTGGGTGGGCCTGGGCGAGCGCATGTCGGCGCTGCCGCCGGTGCTCTCGGGCGGCGAGAAGCAGCGCGCCGCGATCGCGCGCGCGGTGATCGCGCGGCCGCAATTGCTGCTTGCCGACGAGCCGACCGGCAATGTCGACCCGTCGCTGGCCCAGAGATTGCTGCGGCTATTCGTCGAGCTCAACAAATCCGGCACGTCGGTGGTGATCGCCACCCACGACATCGCCTTGATGGACGAGTACGATGCGCGCCGTCTGGTGCTGCACGACGGACGCCTGCATATCTATGATTGAACGTATCGTTAAGGGGCAGCACGAGAGCGGGATCCGGGTTTTCGCAAGCGCGATTTTCGCAAAGGTCGCGGCGCGGACGAGACGAACGATGACCGAGCAGGCCCGCCATCCGATGACCGCGCTGCCGCGCTTCGAGACGGCGCTGGTGCCGCGGCAGTCGATCGCCGGCCGCGCATTGGTCGCGGTGGTCGCCATCATGACGTTTCTCGCCTCGATCACCGTCGGCGCCGTCATCCTGGTCAGCCAGTCGGCGGCCGAATGGCGGTCGGATGTTTCGCGCGAAGTGACCATCCAGCTCGTGCCGGCGCCGGGACGCGATCTCGATGCGGCGGTCGATAAGGCGGCCTCGGTCGCGCGCAATTTCCCCGGCATCGGCGAGGTACGGCCCTTTTCGAAGGAAGAATCGAGCAAGCTGCTCGAGCCCTGGCTCGGCTCCGGCCTGTCGCTCGCCGACCTGCCGATCCCGCGCCTGATCGTGGTCAAGATCGCGGCCGGCGCCACGCCCGATATTCCCCAGCTTCGCAGCTTGCTCACCGAGCAGGTGCCGGGCGCCACGCTCGACGATCATCGCGGCTGGATCGACCGCATGCGCGCGATGGCGGGCGCGGCGGTCGGCATCGGCATTGCGATCCTGGTGCTGGTGATCGCCGCCACCATGCTCTCGGTCACCTTCGCCACGCGCGGCGCCATGGCCACCAACAAGACCGTGATCGAGGTCTTGCATTTCGTCGGCGCCAAGAACGGCTTCATCGCCGGTAATTTCCAGCGCCATTTCCTGATCCTGGGCCTCGAGGGCGGCGCCATCGGCGGCGGCGCCGCCATCGCGCTGTTCGCGCTTGCCTCGCTGGTGAGCCGCTGGTTCGCCGGCAGCGCCGGCGGCGAGCAGACTTCGGCATTGTTCGGCTCGTTCTCGATCGGCCTCGCCGGCTATTTGGCGGTGCTGGTGCAAGTGATGCTCATCGCGGCCGTGACCGCAGTCACATCGCGGCAAACGGTGAACCGCACGCTGGAGAGCATCGACTGACATGCTCGCCGCGCTCGCCCGCTGGATCGGTTTCCTCACCATGACGGCCGCTGTGGTGGGCGGGCTTGTGGTCGGCTTCGGCTTCCTGTGGTTCGCCTGGACGATCCCGCTCGACGAGCCCTCGCTCGCGCCCAAGGCCGACGGCATCGTGGTGCTCACGGGCGCTGCTGCGCGCATCCCCGACGCCATCGAACTGCTCGCGGCCGACCGCGGCCAGCGCCTGCTCATCACCGGCGTGCACCGGGACACGCGTGCGCGCGAGATCGCCCGGCTGACGCCGCTCTATGCGAAATATTTCGCCTGCTGCATCGATCTCGACCGCTCCGCGCTCAACACCTTCGGCAATGCGCTGGAAGCGCGGCGCTGGGCGCGTGAGCACAATTTCAACTCACTGATCGTGGTCACCTCGAACTGGCACATGCCGCGCGCCATGGCCGAGATCAGGCATCAATTGCCCGACATCACGCTCATTCCCTATCCGGTGATCTCTGAGAAAGTGAAGAGCGATCCCTGGTGGCAGAACGGCGAGACCGCCCGCTTGCTGTTCGGCGAATATCTGAAGTATCTGTTCGCGCTCACCCGCATGCGCCTCGATCCCGATAGCGCCGTGTAACCGGAGCGCGCCCCGTTGCTTATCCTCGTCCGCTCCATTGTGTTCAACGTGCTGTTCTACCTGAACACGCTGGTCTATCTGATCATCGCGCTGCCGACCTTCTTCATGCCCTACCGCGCCATCATCGCGGTGGCGCGCTCCTGGGGCCGCACCAATCTGAAGCTGCTGCGCGTTTTCGCCGGCATCGATTACGAAATCAGGGGGCGTGAGAAAATTCCCGCCGGCCCGCTCATCGTCGCCGCCAAGCATCAGTCGGCCTGGGAGACCTTCGCGCTGCTGACGCTGTTCGATAATCCGACTTTCATCATGAAGCGCGAATTGCAGTGGCTGCCGATTTTCGGCTGGCTCACCATCAAGGGCCGCATGGTGCCGATCGACCGCTCGCGCGGCTCTTCCGCGCTCATGGAAATGACGGAGCGCGCGCGCCGGGAACTCGCCGACAACCGCCAGCTCATCATTTTTCCGGAAGGCACGCGGCGGCCGCCCGGCGCGGAGCCGCGCTACAAATACGGCGTGGCGCATCTCTACGTCGCGGAAGGCGTGCCCTGTCTGCCGATCGCGCTCAATTCCGGCCTGTTCTGGCCGCGCCGCTCGATCCGCCGTTTTCCTGGTACGATTGTCGTGGAAGTGCTCGATCCGATTGTGCCCGGCCTGCCGAGGGACGAATTCTTCGCCCGCCTGCAGGAGGCCATCGAGCCGGCCACCGCACGGCTGATCGCGGAGGCGAAGGGGAAATCAAGCAGTTCCGGCCCGATGCCGTCAGCCTGAGGTGGCCGCGCGCAGCGCGGCCCTCGAACGGCGACGGCCCGCGCGGTGTCCGCCATCCTTCGAGGCTCACGCTACGCGTTCGCACCTCAGGATGACGGTTTCGCGCCCTGCTCGTGCATGCCTCTCAGCCGCTCCGCCAGCAAATGCAGTTCGTGATCGCGGAAGCCGAGCGCTTCAAGCGCGCCCACCGTCTCGATCACGTAATCGCGGTTGTTGCCGGAGCGTCCGTGGCCCTGGCGCACATGGTGAAGCTGCTGGTCCAGCGTCAGCCGGCCGGCGAACTGCTCGTGGCCGCGATCGACCATGTAGCAGAGCGCCTGCACCCTTTGCTGCGGATCGTCGTCGAGCCAGACCGTGCGCCAGGCCTCGCGATAGACCAGCGTGACCTGCTCGCGCTCACGCAGATACTGGATCGTGGATGCCCGATTTTCCGCCGCCACCCGATAGGCGAGCCCGCGGCAATTACCGCCGCGGTCGAGCCCGAGCACCAGGCCGGGCCGTTCCGGCGTGCCCCGATGAACGAAGGAATAGACGCAGAGCGCCCGGTGGGCGCCGACCGCGCGCGCCTTGCGCCGCTCCAGGAACTCGAATCCCGGCCGCCAGATCAGCGATCCGTATCCGAAGACCCACAAATCCTCGGTGCTTTGTTCGAAATGTGTGGCCATCGGGGCTGGAAAGGAACCGCGGCGTTGACAGGGGAGGGCCGCTTCGCGCACGCCTAACAGGACCGATATTGCGGCGCAACCCAGAGGGCGGGGAACGCGCCGGTCGGCGCAGAAACGCCGCATTCGGCAGGTGTTACATCGGTATGGCAGCAGGCTATTCGCCGCGCCGGCGCAACCGGCGCTACATTGCATTGGTGGCCGTGGTCGTCGCGCTCTTCGCCGGTTGGAGCGCGGTCTGGTATTTCGCCGTCCGCCAGGCCGAGGTCACCATGGCAGGCTGGCGCGCGCGCGAGGCCAAGGCCGGGCGCGACTATGCCTGCGCGACGCAGACCTTCGGCGGGTATCCGTTCCGTTTCGAGGTAAACTGCGAGCAGCCGACCGCGGTTTTCCATGCGCTCAAGCCGCCGGTCGAGATCGCCGCCGCCAATATCCTGGTCGCGGCGCAGATCTACCAGCCCGATCTCTTGATTAGCGAGGTCAAAGGCCCGCTCACCATCGCCGACCAGGGCAAGCCGCCCGCCATGATCGCCGATTGGACCTTGTTGCAGACCAGCGTGCGCGGCACCCCGATGGCGCCGGAGCGCGTGGCGCTGGTGTTCGACGAGCCGGGGCTCGATCGCGTCGCCGGTGGCACGCGGCAGCCGCTCGTGCGCGCCAAGCACGTGGAAATTCACGGCCGCATCGCCGAGGGATCGGTGACCGACAATCCGGTGGTCGAGGCGGCTTTGGATTTCGACGATGCCTCGCTGCCCGGCCTGCATCCGGCCGCCGCCGCGCCGATGGACGGCGAGATCGTCGCCATGCTGCGCGGCCTGCACGATTTCTCGCCCAAGCCCTGGCCGGTGCGCTTTCGCGAGATCCAGGCCGCCAATGGGCGCATCGACATCACGCGGGCGCGCGTGCAGCAGGGCGACATTCTCGCCGTCGGCAGCGGTGCGCTGTCGCTCAATGCCAATGGGCGGCTGGAAGGGCAATTGCGCGTGACCATTGCCGGCCTCGAGCAGTTCCTCAACAAGATCGGTGCGCAGCAATTGGTGCAGAATTCTTCCGCCATGGACCGTGTCGCCGGCACACTCGACCGGCTGATGCCGGGGCTCGGCGGGCTGGCGCGTCAGCAGGCCGGGCAGAACATTTCCGCCGGCATCAATTTGATCGGCGAGCCGACGACGCTCGAAGGCCGCCGCGCGGTGACGGTGCCGCTGCGGTTTTCCGATGGCGCGGTGTTCCTGGGGCCGGTGCCGATCGGGAAAACACCGGCGTTGTTTTGAAGGCGACCCGTTTGATCCGTCACCCTGAGGCGCTCGGCGCAAAGCGCCGAGCCTCGAAGGGCGACGGCCCCGGCCGATCATCCTTCGAGGCTCGCTTCGCTCGCACCTCAGGATGACGGGAAAAGTGCAGTTCCCTTCAATCGAAGAAAATCAAAAAATCATCGTGTCCAGCAGCGCGGGCCTGACGCCGAGCTGATCGATCAGCCGGTCAAGTTCGCCGCGCGCTTGCGCATTGCTGCGCTGATGGCGCTCGGCCAGGATGAACTCGTTCTTCATCGAATGTTCGAGCCCGGTCAATTCGGTGACGCGCACCTTGTAGCCGTGCGCTTCCAGCACCAGGCCGCGGATGACATTCGTTATGTGCGCGCCGAATTCGCGCCGCTGGATCGGATGACGCCATAACTGGCGCAAGGGACCGGTCTGATGTTCCAAGAGCCGCGCCACTTCGGCCTGGCAACATGGCACCAGCGCAATCGTCTTCGCCTCGTGGCGCAAGGCGAAGCGGATGGCGTCGTCGGTGGCGGTATCGCAGGCGTGCAGGGCGGTCACCATGTCGGCGCGGCCGCCGGGGATCGTTGCCTCGGCAATCGGCGATGCGACGAATTGCATGCGCTCGAAACCCGATGCCGCCGCCAGCGCGCGCGAGGATTCCACCAGTTTTTCGCGCGCCTCGATGCCGATGATGCGCCCGCGCCCGGCCGGACCGAACATCAGGTCATAGAGAATGAAACCGAGATAGGATTTGCCGGCGCCGACATCGGCGAGCACGGGTTCATCCTTTTCCTCGAACAGCACGTCCAAGGCGGGGCGCAGAAGCTGCGTCAGATGCAGTACCTGGGTGAGCTTGCGCCGCGAATCCGCGTTTAGCGTGCCGTCGCGCGTGAGGATATGCAGCGCTTGCAACAGCGGAACGGATTTGTCCGCATCCCGACTCGGCCAGAGTTTGCGCCAAGTCTCCTTGTCGCGCTCTTTTGCCGCCGGACGGTCACGCTTCATCGAGGCTCTCCCGCTGCGCGCCTTCCGGCACGCCGGAGACATAGTCAGTCATCCTGCGCCGCATAAGGCTTCGGCAGCGGCGTGTGCGGCAGGCCGGGATGCGGGCGGCCGAAATCGGGCGCCGGCGAATCCTGGCCGATCTGCACGATGCCTTTGCGGATCGCGCGCGTGCGCGCGAAGTGCTCGTAGAGCGAATCGCCGTCGCCGCGTCGGATCGCCTTGGTCAGCGCCGAAATATCCTCGTTGAAGCGGCCGAGCATTTCCAAGACCGCGTCCTTGTTGGCGAGGAACACGTCGCGCCACATGGTCGGGTCGGAAGCCGCGATGCGGGTGAAATCGCGGAAGCCGCCGGCGGAGAATTTCAGCACTTCCGAGCGCGTCACCGTCTGCAACTCGTCGGCCGTGCCGACGATGGTATAGGCGATCAGATGCGGCAGATGGCTGGTGACCGCGAGCACCAGGTCGTGATGCTCGGGCGTCATGGTCTCGACATTGGCGCCGATGAGCCGCCAGAATTCGGCGAGCTTCTCGGTCGCGGCCGGATCGGTGCCTTCCGGCGGCGTCAGGATGCACCAGCGGTTGACGAACAGCTCGGCGAAACCCGCATCGGGGCCGGAATATTCGGTGCCGGCGACCGGATGCGCGGGCACGAAATGGACGCCTTGCGGCAGATGCGGGCTCATGTCGCGCACGACCGAGCCTTTCACAGACCCGACATCGGACACGATGGCGCCCGGCGCAAGGTGTGGGCCGATTTCCTGGGCGACCGGGCCGCAGGCGCCGACCGGAATGCAGACGATCACGAGATCGGCGCCTTCGACGGCGGCGGCATTGGTCTCCACCACCTGATCGGCGATTCCGAGCTCGGCCACGCGCCGACGCGTCTCGGGCGAGCGCGCGGTGGCGACGATCGAGCCGACGGCGTTCTGCACGCGCGCCGCCCGCGCGATCGAGGAGCCGATCAGGCCCACGCCGATCAGCGCGAGGCGGTTAAAGAGGGTTGGCGACTTGCTCACCCCGCCTTCCCCAAGAAGTCTTTCAGCGCCGCGACCACGAGCCTGTTCGCCTCCTCGGTGCCGACCGTGAGGCGCAGGCAATTCGGCAAGCCGTAGCCGGCGACACGGCGCAGGATCAGCCCGCGCTGCGTGAGGAACGCGTCGGCGTCGGCCGCGGTTTTGCCGGCCGTCTGCGGGAAGTGGATCAGCACGAAGTTCGCGACGCTCGGCGTCACTTCCAGGCCGAGCTTGGCGATTTCATCGCTCAGCCAGGCCAGCCAGCGATTGTTATGCGCCACCGAGCGCTCGACATGCGCGGCATCTTCGATCGCCGCGATGCCGGCCTTCATCGCCGGCGTGTTGACGTTGAACGGATTGCGCACGCGGTCGAGCGCGCCGATGATGTGCTCGGGTCCGTACATCCAGCCGAGCCGCACGGCGGCAAGGCCATGAATCTTGGAATAGGTCCGGCACATCACGACGTTCTCGGTGGTCGCCACCAGTTCGATGCCGGCCTCGTAATCGTTGCGCTGCACGTATTCGGCATAGGCCGCGTCGAGAACCAGGATGACGTTGCCGGGCAGCTTGCTGTGCAGGCGCTTGATCTCGTCGAACGGCAAATAAGTGCCGGTCGGGTTGTTGGGATTGGCGATGAAGACGATGCGCGTCTTGTCGGTCACCGCCGCCAGGATGGCGTCGACATCCGCTACGTAATTTTTTTCCGGCACCGCAATCGGCTTGGCGCCGTGGCCGCGCGCATAGATCGGGTACATCAGGAAGCCGTGGGCGCTGTAGATGACCTCGTCGCCGTCCTGCAAATAGGCGTGCGCCAACAGGTTCAAGAGGTCGTCGGAGCCCGCGCCGCACAGAATGCGCGACGGGTCGAGCCCGAACACGCGGCCGATGGCGGCGCGCAGTTCGGTCACCGCGCCGTCGGGATAGTCCTCGAGATGCCCGGCCGCGCTCTGGTAGGCGGCGATCGCTTTCGGGCTCGGGCCCAGCGGGCTCTCGTTCGACGACAGCTTGTAGACCTTGGCGACGCCCGGCGCCGTGCTCTTGCCCGGAACATAGGGGGCGATGTCGAGCACGCCGGGGCGCGGAATGGGACGGTTGGCGGTCATTTCAGTTCCTCGCAGTCGTCATGCCCGCGAAAGCGGGCATCCAGTAACCACGGGACTCCGGGGAGTACTGGATCGCCCGCCGCAGCTTGCCCTCCGCAGGCGGGGGCGGGCGATGACACCTTAGGTGTCTTCAGGAAGCCTTCTCGGCGGGCACGGTATAGCGCCTTGCGTGGCTGCCGACGAGGGCCGCCGAACGGACGGTGGCGCCGGCCTTGACCAGCGCCTCATTGATCGTGTCGAGGCTCACCCCTTGCGGCAGGCTCACCAGCAAAGCGGCGCCGTCGAAGGCGCGATCCGGCACCGCCAGGAAATCGGTCAGCACCGACAGGGCCTGCGCCGGGACGGCGCCCCAGCCGGCGACGCGGATGCTCCAGACCGAGGTCTCGGTCGCCATGGCGTCGGCCGCCACGCGGGAGAGCACGAAGACTGGCAGCGCGGCCGGGTGGTCGGGCCGCTCCACGAAGGGCAGGCGGGCGATGATCTTGGGCGCGGTGTCGAATTCGAGCGCGCTCCACCAGGCGCCGGCGCCGGGCACCACCACCGCCGGCACCAACCCCAGATCCCCTTTGGATTCGGACACCGCCGCCACCACGCCGGACGCGCCCATATGCGGGACGAGCGGCACGGTGAAGCCAAAATGGAACCGGGCCGAATCGCGCATCAGGGCATCGCCGGCCGACAGGTCGGCATGGGCCGCGAAGGGCGCCTGGACGTAGGTGAAAGTCGCGATGATGACGCGCCAGATGCTCTCGACGGTGTCGAGCGGCAGCAGGCCGCTGTGGCGCTCGACCAGCCGCTTCATCATCTCGGCCTCGCGCGCCGGGCGAAAGGCCGAGCCAGTCTCCTGCGATTTCTTGACCGCGATCAGCCGCCCGATGATCTCGCTGCGCTCGATCAAGAGCTGGTGCATCGTCTCGTCGATGCGGTCGATGTCCTTGCGCAGATCGGCGAGTGAGGGTGTCTCGGGCTGTTTCGACATGGTGAGGCCTCGTATTCCAGGACGCTTTAATAACTCGTTTTGGGAATTGCGTGGCCCCTCATTCGCCTTGCCGGGTGCGCCTTTGTCATTGCGATTGTGGCTCTTGCATCTTGTTCCATTAAACTTTGCATTAATTGTCGGACAACTTGTTCGCGGGTTAATCGTGGGGCCGAAGACTGTATATATCAGTTAATATATTTTTCTTGGTAGATGTTGAGAACTATTCATCGTATAGATTATTTGCCTCATAGATTAACGTGAGTTCCAAGGCCAATATTACACAAAATTACCCTCTCATCATCACGAAATAGCCACATGCGACCGGCGTTTAGCGCCCCTCATGCCGTAGCGATTCTGTCGAGGCGGCACGAATTGCTTAGATGAAGGGGATAAACCTGATGAGACTTGGAAAAAGACGGGCGACGATTCTGCTTTGTTCGGCGGCGGCGGTCGCCTTCTCGACCGCAGCCTTCGCAAGACCCGTCCATAAAGCGGCACATCGGCACCACGTCGCAAGGGCCGCCATCACGAAAACCGTCAAACACCACCGGCACTACGCGCACCGGTCGCGCCAAAAGGTCCGCTACCAGGTGGCGCGATCGACGCCGGTCACGGCGGGGTTCAGTTCCGAGGCGCTGTCGTCCAACGCACTGGTCAGTGAGGCGCGCAAATACCTCGGCACCAATCCGACCGGCTGGAAGAAGCTCTGGTGCGGGGCCTTCATGGACATGGTGCTGCGGAACACCGGGCATAAGGGCGGCAGCGCGCTGGCCAAAGACTATGCCCATTATGGTCCGCGCGTGAACGGCCCGCAGGTCGGTGCGATCGCGGTGCTGAGCCGGAAGGGCGGCGGCCATGTTGGTGTTGTCAGCGGTGTTGACGCCAACGGCAACCCGATCGTCGTCTCCGGCAACCACGGCCGGAAGGTGGCCGAGTCGGTTTATCCGAAGAGCCGCGTCATCGCCTATGTGAACCCGGACAACTGATAGCGGCGCGCCCGCTACCATGCCGAAAATGCCGCGCTTCGCCCCAGGCGGAGCGCGGTTTTTTTATGCCGTCGAGATCCGATCGCCCGGCGCGATGTCGCCGCCGGCCACCACCTCGGCATAGATGCCGCAGTCCATGTGGCCGAAGGTCTGCATCAGGGTGTGCGGGATGGTGAGGTCGCGGGCGCCGGTCTGCGGATCGACATTGGTGGCCGCGCAACGCACGATCCGCTTGACGACCTTCAGCCGCGCGCCGCCGGCGGTGATCTCGCGGTCGAGCAGGTCGAATTCGTGCCAGGCCGGCCAGCCGGCGACATAAACATTGGCCCGGAAGCGCAGCGGGTCGACCGGCTGCCCGATCACGGTTTCCAGCGCCGCCACGGAGGCCAGGTTGATGATCGACACCACCTTGCGGGCGACATCGGAAAAGCTGTGCCCGTCGCCGTACAGCACCTTGGGCGGCCCGCGCAGCTCGTCCGCGCAATAGGCGGCGAAGAACCGCTCGATGGCTTCCCGGCCCTCCGGCGTCCGCAGGTCGCCCTGGGCGGCGGCCGCGCCGCCCCGATGGATCGCCAGGGTATGGCTCGCCTCGTCATAGTCGGTGCGCAAACCGGCCAAGCGCTCGTTCTTCATCAGCATCAGGAAGCGCTGCTTGGGGAAATAGGCCGGATGGGCGGGGTCGAAGCCGGTCGGTCCGTTTTCGATGGCGTAGAGCCGGTCACCGGGCACCGTCTGCCCGGCCGATAGCCGCGCCCGGTCGAGCGGCTGCGGCGACAGGCCCTTAACCGGATAACGGTAGAGCGACTGGATGACGGCCGGTCGGTCCATGGACTGAAGCATCCCCCATTTCGGGTCGCGGCCGACCCCAAAGCCCGACCCGTAAACCCTGACCTATATCAAGCAGGATGACCCTTCAAACGGCAATAATTGCACCCACATAGAGCCATGACGCGGGCCGCCTTTCACCCGGGACCCGCAATCATCCGGCGCCGTTATGGGCCGAGGGAGTAGACGATGAATTTCGAGAAATATACCGACCGCGCCCGCGGTTTCGTGCAATCCGCGCAGTCGCTGGCTCTCCGCGAGGGCCATCAGCAATTCGCCCCCGAACATCTCTTGAAAGTCCTGCTCGACGACCCGGAAGGGTTGGCGGCCGGCCTGATCGATCGTTCCGGCGGCAATTCCCGCCAGGCTTTGCAGGCGGTGGAAGCCGCGCTCGCCAAACGGCCGAAGGTGTCGGGCGGCGGGGCAGGGCAGGTCTATCTCGATCCGGCGCTGGCGCGCGTGTTCGACGCCGCCGAGAAGGCCGGCGAGAAGGCGGGCGATAGTTTCGTCACGGTCGAGCGGCTGTTGCTCGCTCTGGCCGTCGAGAAGGACAGCGAGGCCGGCAAGATCCTGAAAGCCGCCGGCGTCACGCCGCAGAACCTGAACGCCGCCATCGAGGCGCTGCGCAAGGGCCGTACCGCCGATTCGGCGTCGGCCGAGAACGCCTATGACGCGCTCAAGAAATACGCCCGCGATCTCACGCAGGCCGCGCGCGACGGCAAGATCGACCCGGTGATCGGCCGCGACGAGGAAATCCGCCGAACGATCCAAGTGCTCTCGCGCCGCACCAAGAACAACCCGGTGCTGATCGGCGAGCCGGGCGTCGGCAAGACCGCCATCGTCGAGGGCTTGGCCAAGCGCATCGTCGACGGCGACGTGCCGGAAAGCCTGCACGACAAGAAGCTCTTGGCGCTCGACATGGGTGCGCTGATCGCCGGCGCGAAATATCGCGGCGAGTTTGAGGAGCGCCTGAAAGCCGTGCTCACCGAGGTGACTGCGTCGGAAGGCGGCATCATCCTGTTCATCGACGAGATGCATACGCTCGTCGGCGCCGGCAAGGCGGAAGGCGCGATGGACGCCTCCAACCTGTTGAAGCCCGCGCTGGCGCGCGGCGAACTGCACTGCATCGGCGCCACCACGCTCGACGAGTACAAGAAGCACGTCGAGAAGGACGCCGCGCTCGCGCGGCGCTTCCAGCCCGTGTTCGTGTCGGAGCCGACGGTCGAGGACACCATCTCGATCCTGCGCGGCCTCAAGGACAAATACGAGCAGCACCACGGCGTGCGCATCGCGGATAGCGCGATCGTCGCGGCCGCGACGCTGTCGAACCGCTACATCACCGATCGCTTCCTGCCCGACAAAGCCATCGACCTCGTCGACGAGGCGGCGGCGCGGCTGAAAATGCAGGTCGATTCCAAGCCGGAAGAGCTCGATTCCATCGACCGCGAAATCGTGCGGCTGAAGATCGAACAGGAAGCGCTGAAGAAAGAGACCGACCCGGGCTCGAAGGACCGGCTGAAGAATCTCGAGGCGGAGCTCGTCGATCTCGAAAAGAGATCGGCCGATCTCACCAGCCGCTGGAAATCGGAAAAAGAAAAGTTGGGTTCGGCGACCGAGCTGAAAAAGCAGCTCGACGACGCGCGCAACGAACTCGCCATCGCGCAGCGCAAGGGCGAGTACCAGAAGGCCGGGGAGCTTGCTTACGGCCGCATTCCCGATCTCGAAAAGAAGCTGAAGGCGGTCGAGGAGAGCGAAGGCAAGAGTGCCATGGTCGAGGAGACCGTGACCGCCGACCACGTCGCCGGCGTCGTCTCGCGCTGGACCGGCGTGCCGGTCGACAAGATGCTGGAGGGCGAGAAGGAAAAGCTCTTGCGCATGGAGGACGAACTCGCCAAGCGCGTGGTCGGCCAGGCCGAAGCCGTCAAGGCGGTCTCGACCGCGGTGCGGCGCGCGCGCGCCGGCTTGCAGGACCCGAACCGGCCGATCGGCTCGTTCATGTTCCTGGGGCCCACCGGCGTCGGCAAGACCGAACTGACCAAAGCGTTGGCGGAGTATCTGTTCGACGACGAGAACGCGCTGCTGCGCATCGACATGTCGGAATACATGGAGAAGCACGCGGTGGCCCGCCTGATCGGCGCGCCTCCGGGCTATGTCGGCTATGAGGAAGGCGGCGCGCTTACCGAAGCGGTGCGGCGCAGGCCCTATCAGGTCGTGCTGTTCGACGAGATCGAGAAGGCGCATCCGGACGTGTTCAACGTCCTGTTGCAAGTGCTCGACGATGGTCGTCTGACGGATGGGCAGGGCCACACGGTCGACTTCCGCAACACGCTGATCATCATGACGTCGAACCTGGGCGCCGAATTCCTGGTCAACCAGCCGGAAGGCCAGGACACCGACGCGGTGCGCGACCAGGTCATGGGCATCGTGCGGGCGTCGTTCCGGCCGGAGTTTTTGAACCGGATCGACGAGATCATCCTGTTCCACCGGCTCAAAAAGTCGGAGATGGGGCGCATCGTCGACATCCAGCTCAAGCGGCTGCAGAAGCTGCTGGACGATCGCAAGATCACGCTCGTGCTCGAACCCTCGGCGCGCGAGTGGCTGGCCGAAAAGGGCTGGGATCCGGCTTACGGCGCGCGTCCCTTGAAGCGCGTGATCCAGAAGTCGGTGCAGGACCCGCTCGCCGAGATGATCCTCGCCGGCACGGTCAAGGACGGCGAGACGGTCGAGCTTTCGGCCGGCAAGCAGGGCCTCACCTTCAACGGCCACGCCGTCGCGCAGGCGGCGT
>DASZQT010000407.1:0-2546 GCA_035549515.1 Pseudolabrys sp.
GCGCACCAAGGTGCCGATGCTGCCGGTGTTGCCTTATGGCTGCTCGCTCGGCCATAGCCGGCGGTGGCCGGGGACGATCGCGGTGCAGCCGGGGACGCTGATGATGCTGATGAAGGAGATCGGCGAGGGCGCCTATCACGCGGGCGTGCGGCGCCTGTTCATCGTCAACACCCATGTGACCAATGCGGCGCCCTTGCGCTGCGCTTTGGAAATGCTGCGCGCCGAGCACGACGACCTCATGGTGGCGCTGATCAATTCGGCTGAGATGAGCGAACGCGTACGCGCTTTCCACCGCGCGGACGGCGAGGACTGGCACGCCAACGATGCGGAGACTTCGCTCATGCTGGCGCTGGCGCCCGCCATGGTGCGGCCCGAACTGATGGCCGAGGCCGACGATCCCGACCGCACGGCGGGCCTGGTCTTTGCCCATCCGGTCAACCGCACCAGCCGCAATGGCGTCACCGGCATGCCGAGCCGCGCCACCGCCGAGAAAGGGCGGCTCTGGTTCGAATGGATGGTGCAGGACCTGAGCGCGCTCGTCATGCGCGGTTTGAGCGAGACGCCGCCGCTTGCGCATTCCTATTTCGAGACGATCGGCTGATCCCCAACAAAGGACAAGAAACGACCATGCCGGCTACCGACAAGATCAAAGAGACGCAGGAACAACTGCGCGCCAAGGGCGTCAAATACTGCATCGGCGCCTATGTCGACATTCATGGCGTGCCCAAGGGCAAAGTCGTGCCGCTCGACCATCTCGAGCACATGGCGCACGGCTCGGAGCTTTACACCGGCTATGCGCTGGACGGACTGGGACAGGCGCCGAACGACGACGAGATCGCCTCGGTGCCGGACCTCGATCATGTGATCCAGCTTCCCTGGGAGCCCAAGCTCGCCTGGATGCCGGCCGACAACACCTTTCGCGGCGAGCCCTATCCGCTCAACACGCGCGTCGCGCTCAAGAACATGCTGGCGCAGGCGGCCGAACTCGGTTTCGGCTTCAATCTCGGCATCGAGTGCGAAATTTCGGTGCTGCGCAAGAATGCCGACGGCACGCTCAGCGTGCCCAATCCGGACGACAGGCTGACCAAGCCCTGCTACGACCTGCGCCCGTTCCTGGACAATTTCCAATGGCTCGACAAGGTGGCGAGCTGCATTAACGCGCTCGGCTGGGACCTTTATTCCTTCGATCACGAGGACGCCAACGGCCAGTACGAGTTTGATTTTCGCTTTGCCGACGCGCTCACCACCTGCGACCGCATGATCTTCTTCCGCTACATGACCAAGCACTATGCCAAGGAAGAGGGTCTGCTGGCGACCATGATGCCGAAGCCGTTCGCCGACAAGACGGGCTGCGGCGCGCATTTCAACATGTCGCTTTACGATCTCGCTAGCGGACGCAACATATTCGCGCGGCCGGTGGCCGAGGACCCGCGCAAGCTGGGCCTGAGCGAGACCGGCTACCACTTCATCGGCGGCATCCTGCGGCACGGGCGCGCGCTCTGCGCGGCCTTTGCGCCGACCGTGAACAGCTACAAGCGGCTGGTGCGGCAGGGCGCCATGAGTTACTTCACCTGGGCGCCGGTATTCAACTCCTACGGTTCGAACAATCGCACCAATTCGGTGCGCGTGCCGATGAATGGCGGGCGCTGCGAGTCGCGCAACGCCGACGGCGCGGTCAATCCCTATCTCGCGGCGACGCTTGCGCTCGCCGCCGGGCTCGAAGGCATACGCGAGCGGATTGATCCGGGTGAACCGAACGAGGACAATCTCTACACGATTTCGGAAGCCGAGCGGCGGGCGCGAGGCATCGACTTCCTGCCGCAGACTTTGCAAGAGGCGGTGGCCGCCTTCGCCGCCGATCCGCTCACCGAAAGCGCGCTCGGCAAGGAGCTGCGCGACGAGTTCGTCAAGTACAAGACGATGGAATGGGAAAGCTATCACCTGACCGTCAGCCAGTGGGAAGTGGAACGCTACAGCCATCTGTTCTAGGGCGGGAGCCGGGGCTTCCGTTCATCAGCGACAAGAGAAACAAAAGGAGTTTCCTGATGCACGATCGACGAACGCGCGCTTCGCGCCAGGCCGGATTGTTTCCGGTGCGCGAGCGAAGCCGCCGCCATCATCCCGATTTCGATCGGATGGCCACGCAAGGCTGGAAAGCGCTCGACGCCGAAGGCAAATTGTCGGAGGCCGGCTGGCGCAAGGAGCAGCAATGGGCGCTCGATATGGGCTTGCCCGGCGCCGATTGTCTGACCGACAAGTCGATACCGACATTTTCGCGCGGGGAACTGCCGCATTTCGCCGGCATCAATACGTTCCTGAAAGCGCCCTATGTCGAGAACGTGCGCGACGTCGCCAAATACGACGCCGCGGTGATGGGCATTCCGTTCGATTCCGGCACCACCTATCGGCCGGGCACGCGCTTTGGGCCTCAGGGCATCCGCCGCATCTCGGCGCTCTATACGCCCTATAACTACGAGCTGGGTGTCGATCTCAGAGAGCAGATGACGCTGTGCGATGCCGGCGACGTGTTCACCATTCCGGGCAAT
>DASZQT010000408.1:0-4938 GCA_035549515.1 Pseudolabrys sp.
CGGCCTCGGCCGCTGGGGACAATCCATCGTCCGCTCGGTGCAGGGCAAGAGCCAACGCCTGCGCTTCATCCGGGGCGTCAGCAAGGAGCCCGAACTGGTCGCCGACTTCGCCCGCGCGCAGGGTTTCGACCTCACGACCGAGTTCGAGGAGGCGGTGGCCGACCCGCGCGTGCAGGCGGTGTTCCTGGCGACGCCGCATTCCCTGCATGTGCGCCAGATCGAAACGGTGGCCGCCGCCGGCAAGCCGGTGTGGAGCGAGAAGCCGCTCGCGCTCACGCGCGCGGAGGCCGCGCGCGCGGTCGAAGCCTGCCGGAAGGCGGGCGTGCCCTTCGCGCTCGGCAACAACAAGCGCTGCTTTGCTTCGATGCGCGAGTTGCAGCGCGTCGTTGCCGACGGTGTGATCGGCGAGGTGATGCATATAGAAGCCCACTTCACCAACGAGCATTCCACCCGCGTGAAGGGCGGCTGGCGCGACGATCCGAGCGAATCGCCGGGCGGCGGCATGACCGGCGCCGGGCTGCATCTGATCGACGCGCTCATCAATCTCGCCGGCCCGATCGCGCGCGTCGATGCGCGCGTATTCGCGCGCAAGCCGCCGCCCGATCCGCGCGATGCCGCCGCCGCGCTGGTGACGTTCGAGAGCGGCGCCAGCGGGCAGATCGCGACGGTGCGCGCGGGTCCGGCCTATTGGCGCGTGCATGTGTTCGGCACCAAGGGTTGGGCGGAAGCGCGCGACGAGACCACGCTCACGGTCGCGCGCATCGGCGAGGAACCGAAGACACAAGTTTTTCCGCAGGTCGATTCACTCGGCGTGCTGCTGGAAGCCTTCGCCGAAACGATCGAGACCCGAAAGCCTTTTCCGGTCTCGACCGACGAGATGCTCGATGTCGTCGGCGCCTTCGAGGCGGTCGTTCGCTCGATCGAGGCAGGCCGGCCGGTGGATGTGCGGCGCTAGCTGAGAATTTCAGGCAGTTCGCCAAGTTCCGCTCGTCCCCGCGGAAGCGGGGACCCGGTCTTTGCCCAATAAAAGAACTGAACTCCCGCTTCCCGCCTTCGCTGACGCGACGCGCCTTCGCGAAGACGGGTCGCGGGAATGAGCGGAGGACGGGGCAATTCTGCCCCGGATCACTGCCTCCTACTGCCGCGCGATGCCCGCCTTCTCGCGCACGGCGTCCCAGCGCTTATATTCGTCGGCCATGAACTGGCCGAACCCCTCCGGCGTCGAGGTCTTGACGATCACGCCGACCGCGGCCATGCGCTTCTGCACGGCCTCGTCGGCCAGAATCTCCAACAGCACCTTGTTGAGCTTGGCGACGATCGGCGCCGGCGTTCCGTGCGGCGCGAACACGCCGTACCAGGTGGTAACGTCATAGCCGGGCAGCACACCCGATTCGGACGCCGCCGGAATGTCCGGCACCGGGGGAAAGCGATCCTTGCCGGTGACCGCCAGCGCCTTCACTTGGCCGGACTTCACCTGCCCGATCAGCGAGGACACCGTATCGAACAGAATGTCGGCATGCTTGCCGAGCACCGCGTTGAGCGCTTCGGGCGACGTCTTGTACGGCACATGCAGCAAATCGACATGCGCGATCTGCTTGAACAGTTCGCCGGCGAAATGCTGGGTGGCTCCGAAGCCGGGGCTGGCGAACACCACCTTGCCCGGATCGGCCTTGGCGACCGCGACCAGCTCTTTCACATTATTGGCCGGGAAGTCCGGCCGCGTCACGATCAGCAGGCTGGCGGTCGCCACCTGCGCGACCGGCGCAAAGGCGGTGAGCGTGTCGTAGGGCATGTTCTTCTTGGTGGCCGCGGCAATGATCTGTCCCGCCGTCATGATGCCGAGCGTGTAGCCGTCGGGCGCAGACTTGGCGACCACGTCATTGCCCAGGATGCCGCCGGCGCCCGGCTTGTTCTCGATCACCACCGGCTTGCCGAGCTTATGCTGCATCGCGTCGCCCAGAATGCGGCCGATGATGTCGGCGCCGCCGCCCGGACCGAACGAGACGATGAAGCGGATCGGCCGTTGCGGATAATCCTGCGCCGAGGCCGGCGCGGCCAGGCCGAGCCCCAAAACCATGGCGCTCAATAGTGGAATGAACCTCTTCATTGTCTCCTCCCCTTTTTATGTCGCCTTGTTCCGCAAGCGTCAGCTTTTCACGGACCGGCGGCGTACTTCTTTTATGATGGCGCTGTTATCGAGCTCAGCTTCGCCCGCCTTCACGCAGGCTTCAAGCACGTCGACATGACATTCCAGCATGGCGAGCTTCTGCCCAACGGCCGCCGCCTGCTCGATCATCAGGTGGGCATCCTTCAGGGTCTGCTTGACACGGCCTTCGGGCGAGAAATCGCCGCGCACCATTTTCAGCCCCTTGGTCTCCATCACCTGCGAATAGGAGGCCGAGCGGCGCGCCACATTGAGAAATGCCGCCGGATCGAGACCGAGCCGCTCGGCGAATACCAGTCCCTCGGCGAGCGCGAGCCGATTGAGGCCGAGGATCAGATTGACGGCGAGCTTGGCGCGCCCGCCGTCGCCGACCTTCCCGACCTGGAGATAGCGCGCGAACAGCGAGTCGAGGATCGGCTTGACCTCTTGCGCGATCGCGGGATCGCCGCCGATCAGCGCGACACCGTCGCCGCGCCGGACCTGATCGCTGGTGCCCGACACCGGCGTGTCGAGATAGCGGATGCCGCGCGGGATCACGCGCGCGGCCATTGCCGCCACGCGGTCCGGATCGCAAGTGCTCATGCACAGCACGATCTTGCCGGAGCCCTCGCCGAGCGCCGGCAACAAATGATTCTCGATCACGTCCTCGACCTGGTCGGTGCTGAACACCGTGATGACGATGCAGCGCGCGGATGCCGCCAGTTCCGCGATGCTGCCGGCCGGGCGGCCGCCGATCTCGGCGAGCCGCGCGCGCCGCGCGGGATCGATGTCGTAGCCGGTAACGGCAAAGCCGGCATTGAGGAGGCGCTGGGAAATGACCTCGCCCATCAGGCCGAGGCCGATGACGGCGACCGGCCGTCCGTCGTGTTTTTCAGCCATGCGCAAATTCCCAGTAAAGCTCGCGCGCCTTGCGATAGAGCGGACCCGGCTGCAGCGAACGCTCGTCGATGCGATTGACCGGCATCACCTTGGAATAATTGCCGGAGGAGAAAATCTCGTCGGCCGCCTGCAGATCGCTGTAGCGTAGCGTGGTCTCCACCACCTCGACACCCGCATCGCGCATGAGCTTGATCACGCGCTGGCGCGTGATGCCATTGAGGAAGGTGCCGTTCGGCGCCGGCGTGAACACCACGCCGTCCTTGGCCATGAACAGATTGGCGCTCGCCAGTTCGGCGACATTGCCAAGCATGTCGGTCATCACGCAGCTTGAAAAGCCGCGCGCATTGGCCTCGAGCAAGGCGCGCGCATTGTTGGGATAGAGGCAGCCGGCCTTGGCATCGCACGGCATGGTCTCGATGGTCGGCTTGCGGAACGGCGACAGCGTGATCGACGAGCCTTCGGGCGGGCGCATCGGCGCTTCCCAAATGGTGAGACAGTATGCGGTCGAATCGGGATCGGGCGCGATCATCAGCCTGCCGCTGTGCTCGGCCCAATAGGTCGGGCGGATATAGAGCGCGGCATCGGGCGCGAACCGCTTGATGCCGTCCTGCGCCAGCCCCGCCCAAGTTTCAGCCGTAACCACCGGCTTCAGGAACATGGCCCGGGCGGAAGCATTGACCCGCTCGCAATGCAGGTCGAGGTCGGGTGTCACGCCCTCGAAAGTGCGGGCGCCATCGAATACCGACGAGGCAAACAGCGCCGCATGCGAGCGCGTGCCCATGATCGGGATGTTGCCTTCGTGCCAATCGCCCTTGTAAAAGGTCCAGGTCGTGGACCAGTCCTTCCCTGCCATTCCGACGCTCCCTACACCCGATTGTGATTCTCGCGCGGGTTTCTTTGCCCCTCGCCGCATGGTTTCTCAAGCATAGAGCGTTTCCGGGCGACGTGGGAACCGGTTCGCCCCCCGAAACGCGACAAGACAAAAACTTAGACGCCTTGGAGGCTAGCATGCCAGCGATTTACGTGTTCGACGCCTACGGCACTCTGTTCGACGTGCACGCGGCGATTGCACGCTTCCAGAAGGGGCCGGACGCCGAACGCATGTCGGACATCTGGCGCACCAAGCAACTCGAATATTCCTGGACGCTGACGATGGCCGGCCATTACGCCGAGTTCTGGACGCTGACCGAGCGCGCGCTCGACTACGCACTGGCGCGCGTTCCCTCGGTCGACAAGGCGCTCAAGCCGAAGCTGCTCGACGCTTATTTTCAGCTCGACGCTTTTCCGGACGCACGCGCCGCCTTGCACGCGCTGAAGGCCAAAGGTCACAAGACCGGCATTCTGTCGAACGGCTCGCCCGCCATGTTGAAGGGCGCGGTCGATGGCGCCGGCGTGGGCGACGTGCTCGACGCCGTGCTGTCGGTCGACGCTCTCAAGATGTTCAAGCCGCGGCCGGAGGTTTACGGCCTCGTCACGCAGCATTTCGGCTGCACGCCCAAGGATGTGACTTTCGTATCATCGAATCGCTGGGACGTGATGGCCGGCGTGTCCGTGGGCTTCCACGGGTTGTGGGTTAATCGCAGCAAAATGCCGGACGAATATGCCGACTTCGCGCCGGAACGCGTGGTGAGCGATCTGTCGTCGCTCGCCGCAGCCGCCTGAGTTGCATTGTTGCAACAGGCCGGGCTGGCGCAGTTGCGAGAGGCTGGCGGACCCACGAGGCACGACCTATATCCGCCTCGCCCATGCCACCGATCATTTCCATTTCCCATCTGTCGAAGCAATACGCGTCCGGTTTCCGGGCGCTGAACGACGTCAATCTCGAGGTCCGGCGCGGCGAGATTTTCGCGCTGCTCGGACCGAACGGCGCCGGCAAGACCACGATGATCGGCATC
>DASZQT010000409.1:0-2273 GCA_035549515.1 Pseudolabrys sp.
CGCACGCTGCGATGCGCCGGTGACGACCACAAATTATTGAACTCGCCCGGATCGGCGGCGAGATCGTACAGCTCGCCTTCCTCGCTGCCGAGCACCACGCTCATGCGCCAGTGCGCATCGACCAGCGTATGCACGCGCAAGCCCGCATCCGGCGGCAGCCCGGCCATCTGGTGGTCGTATTGAATGAAGGCCGCTTCGCGTCCCGCCTCATTGTTGCCGATGGTCTGCAACAGGCTGCGCCCTTGCAGGCCGTAATAGGGCTCACAGCGGGCGCGGTCGAGAATGGTGGCCGGAATATCGATGGTCGACGCCAGGGCGCCGCTGCGCGCGGCGCTTTGCGGCGCTTGCGGGTCTGACCAGATGAACGGCACGCGCACGATGCTCTGATATTGCTCGGCACCTTTCAGCAGCAGGCGGTGATCGCCGAGATGGTCGCCATGGTCGGTGGTGAACATCACGACGGTATCATCGGCACGCCCGCTGCCCGTGAGCGCGGCGAGCACGCCGCCGATGGCATCATCGATGCAGGCGATCATGCCGCAGGTGAGCGCCTGCGCCTCCTGCGCTTCGCGCGGCGTGGTGGCGATCGAGCGCATGCCTTTGAGATTGGCGCTGCCGCGCGCGCGCGCCTCGATCACGGCCTGGACATGCGCGGGCGGCGTCCAATCGTTGCGCGTGAAGGCTTCCGGCACCGCGAACTGCCCGGGCTTGTACATGTCCCAATATTTGCCGGGCGGATTGAACGGATGATGCGGATCGGGAAACGACACCATCAGGAAGAATGGATCGTCGCTGTTCTGCGCGGCGTGGCGCTCGATATAGGCGCGCGCGCGCTCGGCGATATAGGCGGTGGAATAAAGCTCGGCTGGGATGCGGGTACGGTGCGCCTGCGGGCAGACATAGTCGGTCGGTAGCGCATTCTCCGGCCCGAGCAGGTTGAGCGCGTTGGGTTCGCGTTCGAGCAGCCAGCGCGTGTAATCGCCGGTCACCGTGTCGCCGTGTCCGCGTACCAGCTCGACGTGATCGAAGCCGTAGAACGGCGTGACGATGCGCGCGTCCTCGCGCTCCCAATAGCCGGGCTGCTCCTGGCCGTAGTCGTCGCTGTCGAGATCGTTGCGGATGGCTTGCGCGAGACTCGCCGGCGGGCTGCGATAGCCTTCAGTCGGCTGCTTGGGTTTAGCGAGCGGCGCATTGCCGGTGAAGTTCTGCAAGTGGCTCTTACCGACCAGCGCGGCGCGATAGCCGGCGGCGCGCAAGAGGTCGACGAAAGTAACGGATTGGCGCGACAGCGGGATGCCGTTGCTGCGCACGCCGTGCACCGATGGCATGCGGCCGGTCATCAGGCTGGCGCGGTTCGGCATGCAGACCGGGCTCGCGACATAGAAGCGGTCGAAGGCGGTGCCGCGCGCGGCGATCGAATCGATGTGCGGCGTGCGCAGCACCGGATGGCCGTAGCAGCCGAGATAATCGGCCCGGTGCTGGTCGGTGATGAACAGCACGAAATTCGGCCGCTTGGTTGCGCGCGTCATGGCGTCTCCTTCCGGCATGACGGCCGGGCGGCGCAGACTGGCCGAGCCGGGCCGCTTGCGGAAATGAGTTTTTCGAGGATGAGCATATCCGTGCGGTTATTGCTCGCCGGCTGAGCTGAGGCCGCGCGCGGCGCGATGCACGGCATCGATGAGCAGGCGGCCGGCGAGGGTGGGCGCGACATCGGCGCGGGTGGTGATGCCGACCGGGCCTTCCATCGCGCCCGCCCGCACGGGCAGCGCGACCAGGTCGCCGCTCGCAATATCGGCCTCGGCCACGCCGCGCGGCGTGAACCACACCGCATCGGAGGCCTCGACATAGGCGCGGCCAAAACTGACCGACGTCGATTCCACAATGTTGGCGGACGGGCTCACGCCCTCGGCCAAGAGGAATCGGTCGATCTCCTGGCGGATGATGGTGCCATTGTCGGGCAGCACCCAGGGATGTTGCGATAGCGCAGTGAGCAAAAAGCGCTTGGCCGACGCGAGCGGATGATGCCGCCGCACCACGATCGACAGCGGCTCGGAATAAAGATGCTCGAAGGAAAGCCCGGTCATGTGCTCGCTTTTCGCGAGCCTGCCGACCACCAGCTCCAACTCGCCGAGCCGCAATTGATCGAGCAGGCGCGAATTGCTGCCGCCGGTGATGACGCGCACCAGCGTGCCGGCGGCATCCTGTTTGAACAGCCGCACCGCCTCCGGCATCAGGCGCGCCGCGACATTGGGCAGCGCGCCGACGGTGACCGC
>DASZQT010000410.1:0-9565 GCA_035549515.1 Pseudolabrys sp.
GCCATCAGCGCGGCGGCGCGCGCCTCGTCCTTGGCCTTCTTGGCCTCGCCGATTTCCTTGGAGGCCGCGTTGCGGCGCGCCTGCGCCTGCTCGGATTGCGTGATCGCGGCGCGCCGGCCCTCGTCGAGCGCGAGGATGCGCCCGATCAGCGCCTTGCGCTCGGCCTCCGCCATGCCGCGGCGGGCAAAGCCGCGCTCGAAGGCCTCAAGATGCTCGCGAATCCATTTAATGTCGTACATGGCGTGGTTCTATCCAGTCATGGCCGGGCAAAAGGCACGAAGTGCCGTCTTGGCGCAACAAGTCCCGGCCATCCCGATTCAAAAGGCAAGGCGTTGCCTACCTAAGCGGGATGCCCGGCACAAGGCCGGGCATGACAATACCGCGCCTCGGACGCGCGAATTAGGCGAGAGAGCGGCTAGAAGCGCCTCAGCCCAGCGCGACTTGCAGGAATGGCTGCAGTTCCGGCGGCACGTCGGGCCGCTTGGCCACCTTGGCGGCGAGCTGCTTGTCCACGCTGGCGGCGGTCACCAGGCGGGCGAAGCCCGACTCCGAGAAGCGGGCGCCCTCGTTGTCGATCACCTTGTAGCGGACCTTGGCATCGCCCCGGTCGACCAACACATCGGTGACGCTGTCATTGATGTGCGCGCGCCCGGCGATGGCCAAGAGATGGCGCTGGCTCTTCTTCTGCGCGATGCCGGCGAGGTCGTCGTCGGTGAGCGCGCTGGAGCGCTCCAACAGGGGACCCGCCACCGCGATGTCGTCGCTGTTCGACAATTGCCCAATGGTGTCGGACGGCGCGTCCTGCATGGCCGCGAGCCGCGCGGCCAGCTCCGCCTGCCCGTGGCGGCCGATGTCGCGCGACAGCCGCGCGATCACGGCGTCGAAGATCGCGACCTGGTCCTCGGTGCAACTGCCGGCATGGGCGAGGAACAGTTCGGTGACCTGCCGCAGCATCAAAAGATGCCGCTGGTCCGACACCTTGTCCAGCACGGCGTCGATCTCGGTCAGAAGCGACTCAACAACGGCGGTCATCGCAACGCATTCCCGCAAAAAGGACTGGCGAGCGCCTCGCCCGTCTGTCCTTCCGACAGCCATAGCGTGAACCCACCAATGAACCCTTAAGCGCGCAAGCCTCGTAATACGCGAGGCTTAACGCTTAAAATGCAATGCAAATGCATAACCTATTTCAACAGACCAGCGCGGCGCCTATTCGGCCGCGTTGCCATCGGCCGCGGCCTTCGCGGCTTCCGCCGCCTTCGCCGCCTTGGCCCGCTTCTCGACGATGCGCACCGACCAGATCGAGCCTTCGAACAGTAGCAACAGCGGCACCGCGAGCGACATCTGGCTGATCACGTCGGGCGGGGTCAGCACGGCGGCGAGGATGAAGGCGCCGACGATGAAATAGCGCCGCTTGGCCTTGAGCTGATCGGAGGTGATGAGCCCGATCCGTCCCAAAAGCGTGAGCACCACCGGCAACTGGAACGCCGCGCCGAAGGCCAGCACCAGCGTCATCATCAGCGAGAGATATTCGCCGACCTTCGGCATCAGCGCGATCGAGGCCTCGGTCTCGGTGCCGGGCTGCTGCATGTGCAGGGAGAAGCGCACCAGCATCGGCAGCACCAGGAAATAGACCACCATGGCGCCAAGGGCGAAGAAGATCGGTGTCGCGATCAGATAGGGCAGGAACGCCTTGCGCTCGTGCTTGTAGAGGCCGGGCGCCACGAACATGTAGATCTGCCCGGCGACCACCGGGAACGACAGGAAGGCGGCGCCGAACATCGCGAGCTTGAGCTGGGTGACGAAATACTCAAGCAGCGCGGTGTAGATGAATTTGGAATTTTCCGGCCCCGCGATCCAGACGAAAGGCCACACCAGAACATTGTAGATGTCCTTGGCGAACGCGAAGCAGAGCGCGAACATCAGGCCGAAAGCGATGAGCGCCTTGATCAGGCGCGAGCGCAGCTCGATCAGATGCTCCATCAGCGGGGCCTTGGTGGCCTCGATGTCCTCATGCGTCATGCCGCACCCCCGGCCTGTTTGGGCGCTTGCTGGGGCGCTTGCTCCGGTGACGGCGATGGCTCGGCCTTGGGCTCGGCTGGCGCAAAATCCACCGACGTCACCGGCGGCGGCAATTCGGGCAGCGGCAGCTCGGTGGCGATTTCAGGCAAAGACGGCGCGGCTTCCAGCGCGGGCGGTGCGGCTTCGCCGGCGGCCTCGGCGGTGACGGGGCTCGTTTCCACGCTCGTGCGCTCGCCTGACTCCTCAGTTTTGGCGGTCTCGGCGAGCGGATCGTAATTGGCGAAATCGGTGACGGTCGACTTCCAGTCCTCGGCCTGCTTCTTGAGGTCGGCGACCTCGGCCTCGCGCAAGGCTTCCTGGAATTGGCCCTGGAATTCGTTCGCCATGCGCCGGACCTTGCCCATGTACTGGCCGATCGTGCGCAGGACGGTGGGCAGCTCCTTGGGTCCGATCGCGATCAACGCGACGACGCCGATGACGACAAGCTCGCCCCAACCAATGTCGAACATGGATTAGCCAACTCCCAGGCGCCACCCCCGCGGGCCCGGCGCCGCGACCAAGACCGGCATCGCGGGCAGGAAAACCCGCGCCGCGCGGCGCTTCAGGAGCGCACGCTTTCGGCGCGTTTTTCGCTGTCGGCCGCCGGCGCCTTGTTGGCCGCCTGGTGATCGATGCTCTTGGCCGGCTCGCTGCTCTTGGGCGCGCTGTCGTCTTCGGCCATGCCCTTCTTGAAGGCTTTGATGCCGCCGGCCACATCGCCCATCAGGTCGGAGATCTTGCCGCGCCCGAACAGCAACAGCACGACGACGATGACGATCATCCAGTGCCAGATGCTCAAGGAACCCATTACGAAAACCCTCCGCTCGCGACGGGCTCAACTCGGCGCTCGTCGGCACATGTTTCGATTAGAAACTAGGCTCGGGTGAGGGCAAAAACAAGGACTTAACCGCAGGCGCGGCCGCGGCGCTTTGCGCGCGGCCAAGCTGAATTTACCTTAACGGCGCCACGGCTTAGCGATCCCTCCCCGGCCAAGGGAGCGATCGGCGCTGCGATCAGTCCTGACCCGGCTCGCTGTCGGGGCTTCCCGACGGCTCCGACGCGCTTTCGGCGGCCGGTTCGGAGACGGCCTCCGGCGCGGGCGCCAAAGCGAGATCGAGATCGCCCGGATCGAGCGGTTCCTCGTCGTCGCGCAGCGCCGAGTCGTCCGACGGTACCGGCACATTGAAGCCGGCCGGCAGGCCGCCTTCAATCAGGCCGGCCCCCTTCAGTTCGTCGAGCCCGGGCAGATCGCCGACCTCCTCCAGCCCGAAATGGGACAGGAACTGTTCTGTGGTTCCGTAGGTGATCGGTCGGCCCGGCGCCTTGCGCCGGCCGCGCGGCCTGATCCAGCCGGTCTTGAGCAACACGTCAAGCGTGCCGGCCGCCGCCTGAACACCGCGGATTTCCTCGATCTCGGCGCGGGTCACCGGCTGGTGGTAGGCGACGATGGCGAGCGTCTCGACCGCCGCGCGCGACAGCTTGCGGCTTTCCACCGTCTCCTTGGTCAAGAGCCAGGACAGGTCGGAGGCGGTGCGGAACATCCATTTGCGGCCAATGCGCGCGAGATTGACGCCGCGCGGGGCATATTCGGCCTGCAGGGCGGCAAGCGCCTCCTTCACATTGACGCCTTCGGGAAGCTGCTTGGCGAGCGTCGCCTCATCGAGCGGCTCGGCGGCCGCAAACAGCAGGGCCTCGATCAGTCGCAATTCCTCCGGTCGCGCCACGGGCCCGGCCGCAGCGTCCGAGACAGGCTCGTTCGCCATCGCCGGTTCCTCACTGTGAACAATCTCGAATTTCGTGGCTACGCTCGGCATCAACCCCGCCTCCCTGTGCGTCTTCTTGCTCTTCGGCTCACGCGTCATGCGCCGGCGAAACCGTATTCGCACCCACACGCTTGCGCATGTAGATCGGCGCGAACGACTCCTTCTGATGAATCTCGGCCAGCCCCTCGCGCACGAGTTCGAGCGCGGAGGCAAACGATGAGGCGAATACGGTGGCCGCCTGCGCGGGCTCGACCACATATTGGATCAGGAATTGATCGATGCGCGACCAGTCGCCGGCATCCCCGATCAGGCGTTCCAGCGTGACGCGTGCTTCCGCAAGCGACCAGACCGAGCGCTGCTTGAAGCGCACGCGCGACATCACGGTGCGCTGGCGCTGGCTGGCGTAGGCGCTGAGCAGGTCGTAAAGCGTCGCCGTCCATTCCGGCCGCTTCACCTCGGCAATCGGCTCCGGCGCGCCGCGCACGAACACGTCGCGGCCGAGCTGCGGGCGCTCCATCAGGCGGTTGGCCACTTCGCGGATCGCTTCCAGCCGGCGCAAACGTTGCGCCAGCGCCAGCGCCATGTCTTCGGCGCTCGGCCCCTCGCCCGGCGCCGGTTCGGGCAACAGGAGGCGCGATTTCAGGTAGGCGAGCCACGCCGCCATCACCAGGTAATCGGCGGCGAGTTCGAGCCGCAGCCGGCGCGCTTCCTCGATGAAGGAGAGATACTGGTCGGCGAGCGCCAGGATGGAAATCTTGGCGAGATCGACCTTCTGCTGGCGCGCCAGCGCAAGCAGCAGGTCGAGCGGCCCCTCGAAGCCCTCGACATCGACGATCATCGCCGGTTCGCTCTCGGCGCGATCGGCCTCGAGGGCGTTGTCGAAATCCTGCGCGTTCATGAACCCGCCATCCCTTGTGCGATCCCGTGCGCAGCCGAAGCGCCCGCTCCGACCATGCGGTTGAACATCGCGCGCGCCTCAACGGCGTCAAACTCTTCGCCCGCCGAGCGCCGCGCGAGGGCCGCCTCGGCCCGCTGCGCCGCTTCTCCCGCCAGCATCGGCACATGGGCGGCGACCTGCGCCATCTCGGCGAGCTCGCCATTGCAGTGGAGCACGAGGTCGCAACCGGCCGCGATCGCGGCCTGGCTGCGCTCTGCGATCGTGCCCGACAAAGCCTTCATCGAAACGTCATCACTCATCAGTACGCCCCGGAACCCGATGAAGCCGCGAATCACATCGCCTACCATTGTGACGGAAGTGGTGGCGGGCGCGATGGGGTCGATGGCGCTAAACACAACATGTGCGGTCATGCCGAGCGGTAATCCGCGCAGCGGCCGGAAGGCGGCAAAGTCGGTTGCCTCCAGGGTGGCGCGGTCGGCATCGACCACCGGAAGCTGGTGATGGCTGTCGGCGGTGGCGCGCCCGTGTCCTGGCAGGTGCTTGAGTACCGGCAGGACACCACCCGCCTGCAATCCCTCGGCAATGGCGCCGGCAATCGCCGCCACTTTGCCCGGCTCGGTGCCGTAGGCGCGGTCCCCAATGACCGGATCGCCCCCTTTCACCGGCACGTCGGCGATCGGCAGGCAATCCACATCGATACCGACAGCTTTAAGGTCGGCGGCGATCAGATGGCCGGCCAGCCGGGCAGCCGCCAGTCCGACGGCCGGATCGCGGTCGTAAAGCTCGCCATAGCGCGCGCCCGGCGGATAGACCGGCCAATGCGGCGGACCGAGCCGCTGCACCCGACCGCCCTCCTGGTCCACCAGCACGGGCGCCGGCCAACCCAGGATGTCGCGAAAACTGCTCGTGAGTTCCGAGAGTTGTTCTGGGGAACTCACATTGCGCTTGAAGACGATCAGGCCCCAGGGCTGCGCCTCTCGCAGGAAGGCACGCTCGTCGGCCGAGATCGAAAGCCCGGCCAGCCCGGTGATAAATGCGCGCGCCGTCATCGACGCGGATTAGCCCGCGCCCGCCGCGAGGGTCAAGCCGACAGGGTTAATTCTTCTGAACTATGCACTGCCCGCCGGCCGACCGCAGGCTCGAGCACAGTTGGCTGGCCTCGGCGCCGCTGGCGAAAGGCCCGACCAGAGCGCGGTAGTAGACGCCCTTTGCGCCCAGATCGACGCGGTGGATCATGACCTGGTGGCCGCCGAGCTGGTTCGGGTATTTGCCCTGTAGGCCGCGGAACGCCGCCTGCGCCTCGGCTTCGCTACGCTGCGAGCTGACCTGGACGGCATAGCCGCCCGTGCGGGCCACGCTGCGCGAGGCCGGCGCGAGCTGGGTCGGCGCCACTGCCGCGGTGCGGGTCGGCGCGCGCGGCGCCGGCGCGTCGGGGCTCAAGGAAAGCGGGGCATTGCTCACGGCCGGCGCCGAGCGACGCTGTGCGACGGGCGCGGGCCTGGTGGGCGACGGCCTGGCGGCGACCTGATGCGGCGGCTCCGGCTCGGGGGCCGGCTGCGGATCGGCAAGCTGCATGGGAGGGTTGGCGGCCTGAGGCGGCGGCTCAGCCGCCGGGGGCGACGATTCCGGCATCGCGGCCAGCGGCGGCGCGGCCAGCGGCTGCGAAGCCTCCGGCGGCGCGGCACCCGGCGGCGTCGCATCGGCTTCCACGGTGCCATCCGGGTGGATGGCGATGGTGCGCACCTTCTTCGGCTCGGTGGCAATCACGCCGCTGCCGAGCGGGGCCGGCGCAGCGCCCGGCTGCGGCGCCACCTGCCCGGTGGTGAGACCGTTGCCGGGCTGGCCGACATCGACCGGCTTTTCCTCGCGCGAGACCACGCGCTCGTCCTGCGAGCGGTCGTTCAGGCGATCGGTGATGAGCTTGCTCGAATTGTCCTTGGCCGGACCGGCGGGCACGATCTTGCTCGGTGTGGTGTCGGCCTTGATCACCGGCGGGACCCCATGGCTGCCGGACGAGCCGAACATGGCGCGATAGCCGAAAGCGCCGGCGGTGCCGACCACGGCCAGCGCGAAAATGCCGGCAATCGCCAGCATGCCGGTGCGCCGGCGCGAACGCGGCACGTCGTCATAATAGTCCTGGTCGTCGTGGGCGTAGTGCGGATCGTCAGGATCGTAATGCTCGTGCGCCTGCGGGTCGGCGGCGTAGTAGCCGGCCTCGTGGCCCCCCTCGTCATAGGGGCCGCCATGCGGCGTGGCATAACCGGGCGGCGCCATTTGCGCCTCCGCCATCGGGTCATGCTGAGTGTAAGCGGCGTGCGATTGATCGATGTCCCACTGCAGCGGCGCCGTGGCGGGCGCTGCCTGCGCGGGCTGCACGGCAGGCGCCGGCGCCGGTTGCGCCTGGGCGCGGCCGTATTCACCAAAGGGATCGTTCTGCCCGATCAGGCGGGCAAGCTCGGCAAGCGGGTCGTTGCCGGAGAGCGGGTTCTGGCCCCGCCCCTGCCCGCCTTGCGCGGGTGCATTGTTGCTACGGAAAAGTCGCTGGCTGTGGTCGTCCGCCATCACGTCCCCGGTAAGTGTTGTGGGCATCCCCGCCCGGTCGCGCCGGCTATCGCCCCGCAAAGAGGGCTCAACGCATCTCTTCCGGCGCCTCGACCCCTAGCAGCGCGAGCCCCGAGGCCAACACCGTGACGATGCCCTGAACCAGGGCGAGCCGCGCCGCTGTTGTTTGTGGATCATTCTGGATAATGAAGCGTAAATGAGGCAAGTCCCTTCCGCGCGTCCATTGCGCGTGAAATTCGCTTGCTAGTTCATAGAGATAGAAGGCAATCCGGTGCGGCTCATGGGCCGCCGCGGCAGCCTCCACCAGGCGCGGATAAAGCGCAATCCGCTTCAAAATCGACAGTTCCCCCTCGTCGGCGAGCTTGTCGAGCGGGGCTTTTTCGAGCCACTGCGCACGCACTTTGGCGTCCGAGGGCAGGTCCGGCATTTCCTCGCGCGCATTGCGGAAGATCGAAGCGCCGCGGGCGTGGCCGTACTGCACGTAGAACACCGGGTTCTCGCGCGAGTGCTCGATCACTTTGGCGAGGTCGAAATCGAGCACGGCGTCGTTCTTGCGGAACAGCATGTCGAAGCGCACGGCCGAGCGGCCGACCTCGTCGACCACCTCGCGCAGCGTGATGTAGTCCCCTGCCCGCTTCGACATTTTCACCGGCTCGCCGGCGCGTAGCAGCCGCACGAGCTGCACCAGCTTGATGTCGAGATCGGCCTCACCGCCGCTGACCGCCTTCACCGCCGCCTGCATGCGCTTGACGTAGCCGCCGTGGTCGGCGCCCCAGACGTCGATCAGATGGCGAAAGCCGCGGTCGATCTTGGACTTGTGATAAGCGATGTCGGTGGCGAAATAAGTATAGCTGCCGTCAGACTTCTTCAGTGGCCGATCGACGTCGTCGCCGAAGGCAGTCGAGCGGAACAGGGTCTGCTCGCGATCCTCCCAGTCCTCGACCGCGCCGCTCTTGGGCGGCGGCAGCCGGCCCTCATAGACATGACCGCGCTCGCGCAGCCAGTCGATGGTGGCGGCGACCACGTCCGTCGGCCGCGCGGCTTTCGGCGCATCGGCATTGGCGAAGGGGTCGCTGTCCTCGCCCTCGATCAGCGAGCGTTCGGAAAAGAACACGTCCGGCACGATGGCGAGCCGCATCAGGTCGTTGCGGATTTCGGCCATCATCATGTCGGTGGCACGCCGCCGCACGATCGGCAGCCATTCGGCCTCCGGCATCGCTTTGAGCGACGGTCCGTAGTCGGCGGCGAGCTCGGCCCCGCACTCCTTCAGATAGTCGCCGGGATAGAGCCCTTCCGGGATCTCGCCAATGGCTTCGCCGAGCGCCTCGCGGTAACGCAGGAAAGCCGAGCGCGCGAGCACGTCGACCTGTGCGCCGGCATCGTTGATGTAATATTCGCGCGTGACCTTGTAGCCGGCGAACGCCAAGAGGCTCGCCAGCGCATCGCCGAACACCGCGCCGCGGCCGTGGCCGACATGGAGCGGCCCGGTCGGATTCGCCGAGACATATTCGACATTGACCGGCTCGCCGCCGCCGATGTCGCTACGGCCATAATCGGTGCCCTGGCGCAGCGCTGCGCGCAGCGCCTCGGCCCAGACCTGCGGCTTCAGGGTGAGATTGATGAAGCCGGGCCCGGCGACATCGACCTTCGCGACAAGCGCCTCGGCGCGCAGCGTCTGTGCGATGGCCTCGGCCAACTCGCGCGGCTTCTTTCCGGCATCCTTGGCCAGCACCATGGCGGCATTGGTGGCCATGTCGCCATGGGTCGGATCGCGCGGCGGCTCGACCAGCACGCGCGAGAGGTCGGCCTGCGGTCCCAGCACGGCGGCACAGGCGGCACGCACGCGGGCAAGGACGTCGGCGAAGATGTCGGTTACAGGCAAAATAGTTGCGGTCATGGCAGGCGGGTAAGCGAAATCAGTCGACGAGTCAAAAACCCTCCGGATGGCAGAAGCCTGGCGCTGGTTGACCCGGCGTTGCCGTTCCAAAGGCGCCGGCGGCAAGGTCCGGCGGCAAGGATCTTGCGGCATCGGTCCTGCGGCATCGGTCCTGCGGCTTCGGTCCTGCGG
The DNA here is from genome assembly GCA_035549515.1 of Pseudolabrys sp. GTDB lineage: Bacteria > Pseudomonadota > Alphaproteobacteria > Rhizobiales > Xanthobacteraceae > Pseudolabrys. The sequence continues at coordinate 9,350 of DASZQT010000410.1, forward strand.
CAAGGGTCCTGCAGTCCCCGTATTCTTCTTCGTACGAGAATGCTGCCGAGCTAGAGTCCCAACGGCTGGGCCGTCGATGTGGGTCGGCTCGCGAATTGGGGGGTGACAAAAGTCGTACAAACCTTCGCCGTCAATGATCGTGGCAATGCTTGCGCTGATCGTCGCGCTGGGAAGCGCGGCACTTGCCGCCGGCGGAACGCTCATGCTTGGAGCGCG
>DASZQT010000411.1:0-9593 GCA_035549515.1 Pseudolabrys sp.
GGCGAGCCCGGCACCGGCAAGACCGTGCTGGCCCTTGAGATCGCGAAGAGTCTCAACGCGCCGCTGATCGAGTGGCACGTCAAGTCGACCACCAAGGCGCTGCAGGGCCTCTACGAATATGACGCGGTGTCGCGGCTGCGCGACAGCCAACTTGGCGACGAGCGGGTGAAGGACATCCGCAACTACATCAAGCGCGGCAAGCTCTGGGAGGCGTTCGTCTCCGACGAGCGGCCGGTGCTGCTGATCGACGAGATCGACAAGGCGGACATCGAGTTTCCCAACGATCTGTTGCAGGAGCTCGATCGCATGGAATTCTTCGTCTACGAGACCGGCGAGACGGTGAAGGCGCGCCGCCGCCCGATCGTCGTCATCACCTCGAACAACGAGAAGGAACTGCCGGACGCCTTCCTGCGCCGCTGCTTCTTCCATTACATCCGCTTCCCTGACGCCGATACGATGAACGCGATCATCGAGGTGCATTTCCCCGGCATCAAGCAGCGCCTCGTCAGCGAGGCGCTCAAGCTGTTCTACGAGATCCGCGAGGTGCCGGGGCTGAAGAAGAAGCCCTCGACCTCCGAGCTGCTCGACTGGCTCAAGCTGCTCCTGGTCGAGGACATCACGCCGGAGACGCTGCGCGAGCGCGACCCGAAGAAGCTCATCCCGCCCCTGCACGGCGCGCTGATCAAGAACGAGCAGGACGTGCACCTGTTCGAGCGGCTGGCGTTCATGGCGAGAAGGGACGGTCGCTGACGCGGCCTATGTATGGCGAGAAGGGACGGCCGCTGACGCGGCCTATGTTTGGCGCGGCGCGAGGGGCGCTGAGCCCGCTCACCACAGCGCGTGCATGTCGAAGGAATAGCTCACGCCGAGGCCGACATCGAGCTGGTTGGCCGAGCCGCGCTGCGTCACGATCGGCGAATTGGCGGCGCCATCGGCCAGCCGCTCATATTCGGCAAACACGTAAGTGGTCCATTGCGGCGACCATTGATAGCGCGCCTGCGCGCCGACGCCGTAGGAATGCACGCCGCCGCTCGCATTATAGATCGGCAGGCCGGAGGCGGCCGATTGCGCCGCGGTCACGCTGAAATAGGGGGCGGTGGCGGCGTTGGTCGCCAGCGTCAGGCGCGGTCCGCCCGATAGCGTCCAGCGCGGCGCGACCGGGACGACAACGTCGGCGGTCAGGTCGGCCACGATTCCGTCGTGGCCGCCGAAGCCCTGGCGCACCTCGGCGCGCGTGCGCAGCCAGGGCGTCACCCAGTAATCGGCGAACAGGCCGGCCTCGACCGCCCAATTTACGTCACCCAGGCCCTTCAAGTCGGAATCGTCGCTCTCGTTGCGCGGCAGCCGCACCTTGAAGGCCGGGCCGAGGCGGAAGCGCCCGGTATCGATCACCCCGAAGCCGAATCCGTCGTAGGCGCTGTGGAAAGTCGGTGGCGTACCGGCCCGGCGCAGGTCGAAGACCGGAAAGGGTACCACCGTATAGCGATCGGAGCCCTCGAAGGTCGGCACCACGCGGCCTTCGGCGCCGAGCGTCACCGTCCATTCGCTGGCGGCGCCGGGGGCGAAGGCCGGCAGGTTCAGGGAGGGGTCGGCAGCCCGGGCCGCGCCCGTGGCCATCGTCAGGCCAAGCGACAGGCCCGCGAACAGCGCCATCCGCTTGGATCGCATGCGTGGCATGAATGGCCCCTCGCCCTTTTCCCGCTGACCGGACGATCCGCAACGGCGAACCTCCGACCCACTCTGTAAACCTATAGGGCAAACGAAGGGTTCACGCCTACCCAAAAAAATCTTGCGCCTGCCATGCTTTATTCTGCGGCGGGCCGGGTATTCGCAGCGGCGAGGCGCGCCTGCCTGCGCGCACGCGCCGTGTCGCGCCGGCGCGCGAAAGCCTCCGCCGCCGCCTCCGCCGGCCCGCTGCCCCAATAGATGGCTTGCGCCAGCGCGCGGCCGAGCCGGCCGCCGGCCCAGACCAGCTCGTAGGATGACGTGAACAGCCGCCAGGTCTGGTCGTTGTCGACGATGCCGCGCGCCACCAGCTCGCCACCCATGGCGGTGGTGTTCAGGCCATGTCCGCCGAAACCGCTGGCGAGCCAGAGCCCCGGCTCCAACTCGCCGATCTGCGGCATGCGGTGTACGGTGCGGCCGAGCGTGCCGCGCCACAGATGGGCGATCTCGACCGGCCCGAGTTCGGGGAAATTGTCCTGGATGTCGGCAACGAGCGCCGGGCCGATGCGTTGCGGATCGGCCGCCCAGGCGCGCATACGGCCCGACCATTGCAGCCGGTTGCCGCCCACGATGCGGTAGTGATTGTCGGCGCGGTTGGTGTCGCTTACCGCGCCCCGGTAGCGGACGACCTCGCCCAAATGCGGGATCGGCTCGCTCACCATGACGAAGGTCGAGACCGGCAGCAGTGTCGCCGATAGTCGCGGCATCAGCGTGTCCAGCCCGATATTGCCGGCCAGTACCACATGGGCGGCGCGCACGCGTGCATGCGGCGTCACGATGCGTTTGCGCACGCCGGCCGGATCGAGCCCGAGCGCCGGCGTTCCCTCGAAAATGCGCGCGCCCGCCTTCTCCGCCAGCGCCGCCAGCCCGAGCGCATAATTCAGCGGATGAATATGGAAGGCGCGCCGGTAATGCACCGCGCCGAAATAGCGCGGGTTGGGTAGCCAGTCGCGCACGCGCCGAGCCGGCCAGAATTCGACATCGGCGCCGATCCAACGCAGGCGCTCGACCTTGCCGCGCTGGTCCACGTCGTTGTCGGTCTTGGAAATATGCAGCCAGCCCGGAACCGGATCGACCCCCGGCAGTTCTGCCTCGGCGATTGTGCTGCGGACATAATCGAGGCCGCGCTCGGACAGCGCCCACAGCCGGGTGGCCTGGTCGAGCCCGACGCGCTCGATAATGTCCTCGAGCGAAGCGCCGAAGCCCGGCAGCACAAAGCCGGTATTGCGGCCGGAGGCGGCGCGGCCGACCTGCCCGGCTTCAAGCACCGCCACCGACCAGCCGCGCTCGGCCAATTCGCGCGCAGCGGTGAGCCCGGCGAGGCCGGCACCGATGACGCAGACGTCGACGTCGAGATCGAAATTCAGATGCGAGCGTTCGCACGCTTCCACCCGCGTCGCTTCGTACCATCCCGCCGTCGAATCGGCTTGGTTCATCGCGCTACCATCGTTCGGCGCCCACTCGGGCGCGCATGTTAGACTGTCGCAGATTCGAAAGCGACTTCTCGAATAGACATAGATCAATCCCCAAACCGGTCGAATCGCTATACGTCATCCGCCATGCGCCGTCTGTTATTGTTCCGTCATGCCAAGGCCGAGCCCGCCAAATTGGGCGAATCGGATAGCGACCGCGTGCTGATCGAGCGCGGCCGCAAGGATGCCGCCCGCATCGGCGCCTATATGGCGACCCATGCGCTCAAGCCCGACCGCGTGCTGCTGTCGCCGGCCAAGCGCACGCAGGAGAGCTGGAAGCACCTCGCCACCGCGCTCAAGCCGGCGCCGGCCGCCACGCTGGTGGAAAAGCTCTACGACGCCACGCCGCACGCCATCCTGGCCGCGATCAAGGACGCGCCGGCGAGCGCGCACACGCTGATGGTGATCGGGCACAATCCCGGCCTGCAGGAACTCGCCGTGATGCTGGTCGCCTCCGGCGACATCGACGCGCGCGAGGCGCTGCGCGAGAAACTGCCGACCTCGGGGCTGGTGATCGTCGATTTCGCGTTCGACGACTGGAACAAGCTGCACCCGCAATCGGGCCGGCTGGAGCGCTTCGTCAGTCCGCGCTCGCTCGAGGCCGCCGACCGCTAGGCCGGCCGGTCGGCGCTAGCCCCGCGGCAACAATTCATCCGGCGGCGCGTCGGGACGATAGCGTCCGGGGCGGTTGCGGCGAAAGAAATTGCCGCCCTGCCAGAGAAACAGCGCCAGAAAAGCCGCGATGAAGGCGACCCCCGCCGGCGCATGCGCCTGCAAGGCGCGCACGATCAGAAACGCAAGTCCAAGCGCGACGCCGGCGAACACCACCAGGCCGGGCCAATAGAGCCACGCCGTCTTGCCTTGCTCGCCGCGCACGGGCGCGCCCGCCGCGGCAACGCGGCGGTGCAGTTCGCGAATGAAGGCGGCATAGGGCCGGTCCTGACGTTCCTGCTCGACCATGCTCTTCCATGAGGTCGACACGATGGTGAGCCTGGTTCCGTCTTCCGCCCAAACCTCGGTCGCGAAGCGATGCGCTTGCATGCTCATCGGCCGATACGACATGCGCAGGCGGCGCACCTTGTCGTAAGGCACGCGGCCGGATTTGGCGCCGGTGCTCCACTCGATCCCATTCGCGCCGCATACAAATGTCCAGGGCGCACCCAGCAATGACGGGCGATAGCTGTAGCTCGCGCTCGCATGCGCGGCGTCGGAACCGCGATCGGCTTCGCGATCGACGTCTCGATCGTTTCCTTGGCTCATGCGTGACACGGTTGTGACCAAAACGCGGCGCTTGTTCCCATCCTCGACCGTATACAACAGGTGCATGGAACGCGCGCGATTTTTTGACGCAATGACGGACGGTTCCCCACATTGCGCGGTGAATATGATGTGAATTTCCGGAACGTAGCGCGGCGTTGTCGCGTTCTCCTGCAGGCGGCGCGTTTTTGTAATCGCGTGCGCCGCGCCTTCCACCCATTCCGGCAATAGCCATAGGGAGACGACTTGATGAAACGCACCTTGATGATTGCCGCGCTTGCCGGCGCGCTCGCGGTTCCGGCCATGGCGCAACAGCAACCCATGAGCGGAAGCTCCACGTCGACGCCGTCGACGAGCGCAGCGCCGATGACGAATTCGACCTCGACGCAGCAGCCCGGCTTCGTGCAGCAGCAGGATCAGAGCGAATGGCGCTCGTCCAAGCTGGTCGGCACCAGCGTTTATGGGCCGGACAATAGCTCGATCGGCGAAATCAACGACCTCATCCTGGCCGACAACGGTCAGATCAAGGCCGCCGTCGTCGGCGTCGGCGGTTTCCTCGGCGTCGGCCAGAAGGACGTGGCGGTGCCGTTCCAGGCGCTGAACGTGAAGCGCAAGGAGAACTCGGCTTCGATCGACAAGATCACCGTCAGCTTCACCAAGGATCAGCTCAAGAACGCGCCGAACTTCGCGTACTACTCGCCGTCCGGCCAGTCGCAGACCACCGGCTCCGGCACGACCTCGAGCAGCCCGATGGGCTCGCCTGCCCACCCTGCCGGGACGCCGATGAACCGCTAAGGTCAAGCAGTTAGGACGTGGCGCAAGCCCGAATCGCTCGGGCGGAGAGCCGCGATACCCGCCGCTTCCGGCGTCCGCTTCTGCGGGCGCCGGAACGGCATTGCCCGTGCCTCGATTTCCAGGTCTCCGGAAAAACTGTATCGCGCGCGACCCCCATATCGCGCGCCCGCGCGAGCGGCTATGTATGCCGCTCCAGCCGGTCCCCGGTTTCGCAAGACCTCAGAAGAGCGCCATGAGCAAAACCCTCGTCCAGGAACAATTCGGCAAGACCGCCGCCAGCTATCTCACCTCGACGCCGCATGCGCTCGGCAAGAGCCTGCAGCGGCTGGTCGATCTCACCGCACCGCAAAAAGACTGGAGCGTGCTCGACGTCGCCACCGGCGGCGGCCACGTCGCCTATACGTTCGCGCCGCATGTCGCGCGGGTATGGGCGACCGACATCACGCAGGAAATGCTCGACATGGTGAAAGCGGAAGCCGCCAAGCGCGGACTTTCCAACTTGCGCACCACCTATGCCAAGGCCGAGGCGCTGCCGTTCGAGGATGCGACCTTCAACCTGGTCACCTGCCGCATCGCGCCGCACCACTTCGACTCGATCCCCGAATTTCTCGCCGAGGTGCACCGCGTGCTCAAGCCGAACGGTCTGATCGCGGTGGTCGACAATGTGGTGCCGGAAGGCACGGTCGGCGACTATGTCAACGCCTTCGAGCGCTTCCGCGATCCGAGCCATCTGCGCGCCTGGACCATGGCGGAATGGCGCGACGCGCTCAAAGCCGCCCATTATGGTATCGAGCACGAAGAGCAATTGTACAAGCAGATGGAATTCAAGAGCTGGGCGGCGCGCCACGACGCCACCATGCAGGCGCTGCTGCGCTCGATGCTCAAGCAGATCACGCCCGAGGTGAAGGCCACGCTGGAACCGAAGGGCGAAGGCGGCGACCTGACCTTCCGCCTGTGCGAGGGCCTGTTCATCGCGCGCCGGCAATAGCGGCGCGCGCGGTCCGGCGCCCGCGCGGGAACCTGGGCAACCCTTGATCTAGCGCAAGGAAGCAGGCTGGCGCGTTAGGCTATGCATAGGACCACCCCGGCGGGGGCGCCGAAGGTTTGCATATGCCTTACCGTATAAACTCCGATCTGCCGCCCTCGGTGCGGCATCATCTGCCCGAGCACGCACAGGACATTTACCGCGAGGCGTTCAATCACGCCTATGCCGGCCACAGCGGCGAGAGCGAGCAGGAGAAGCGCTCGCATATGATCGCCTGGGCGGCGGTGAAGCGCGCCTACGTCAAGGACGGCGATACGTGGGTGCCGCGGGAGCACGCATGATCCCTGAAAAGCATGTCCCGGACGTGATCCGGGATGGGAACCGGTTTTCGGACAAGATCATGCGCGAGAAAAAGTCATGAGCACCGCCCTTTCGCTCGCCGAGCGCAACGTTCCCCGCTACACTTCCTATCCGACCGCGCCGCATTTCTCCGCCGCCATCGGCCCGACGACGTATGGCGAATGGCTCGGCACGCTGCCGCATGAAGCGACGCTGTCTCTCTATATTCACGTGCCGTTCTGCACCGAGCTTTGCTTCTACTGCGGCTGCACCACGCGCGCGGTGCGCCGGCGCGAGCCCATCGATGCCTATGCCGAGCGGCTGATCGACGAGATCGAACTGCTCGATGGCTTGCGCGGCCGCAGGCTCACCCATCTGCATTGGGGCGGCGGCACGCCGTCGATCCTCGGCCCACAATGGCTGGAAACCGTCGCGGCGAAACTCGCCTCGCGCTTCGACCTGTCGGCCCTGAAGGAGCACGCCATCGAGCTCGATCCGCGCCGCATCGATCGCGCGCTGGTGCGCACGCTGCGCGCGATCGGCGTCACGCGCGCGAGCCTGGGCGTGCAGGATGCTTCGCCCCATGTGCAGCAGGTCATCGGGCGCGTGCAGCCGTTCGATCAGGTCGAGCGCGCCGCCGACTGGCTGCGCGAGGCCGGCATCGAGGACCTCAATATCGATCTGATGTACGGGTTGCCGGCACAGACCGTGCGCGACGTCGCGCGCAGCGCCGAGCTCGCCGCTTCGCTCGCGCCGCAGCGGCTGGCGCTGTTCGGCTATGCCCATGTGCCGTGGTTCAAGACGCACCAGAAGCTGATCGAGGAAGCCGCGCTGCCGGGCCTGGCCGAGCGCCTGCAGCAGGCGGAAGTCGCGGCCGAGACGCTGACAGGCTTCGGCTATCGCACCATCGGGCTCGATCACTTTGCGCGCGAGGACGACGAACTCGCGGTCGCCGCGCGCGAGAAAAGACTGCGCCGCAATTTCCAAGGCTACACGACCGACGAGGCCGACGCGCTGATCCCGCTCGGCGCCAGCGCCATCGGCCGGCTGCCGCAGGGCTTCGTACAGAATGCGCCCGATCTGGCCGGCTATTCGCGCGCGGTCGCCGCCGGCACATTCGCCACCGTGAAGGGGTTGGCGCTGAACGACGATGACCGTCTGCGCTCAAGCATCATCGAACGGCTGATGTGCGATCTTGCGCTCGACCTCGACACGTTTTCGGGCGGTGCTGCGCGTTTCGCGGCCGAATTGGATGCTCTTAAGCCGCTCGCGGACGAAGGCCTGTTGCTGATGGAAGGCGGACGCATCGTCGTGACCGAGCGCGGCCGGCCTTACGTGCGCATCGCCGCCGCCGCGTTCGACGCCTATCTGGCGGCGAACCAGAAGCGGCATTCGGTGGCGGTGTGACCGTCATTCCGAGGCGCGGACACAGTCCGCGAGCGCCGCAGTAGCCCGGATGAGCGAAGCGAAATCCGGGGAAACGGCTGGGCCGATCCCGCAATTCGCTCACGCTCACGCTCATGCCGGCTACAGGCTCGCTTACGCTCGCGCCCCGGAATGACGACGGACTATTGCCCTTTCGCCTTCTTCGCCCGCTTGAACTCGGGCGCGTTCGGACAGAACGCCGGCGGCACCTCGATAGTCTTGGGGGCGCGCACCAGCCAATCGGCGCAGACCTCGCCGGCATCGCAGCGCTGGCAGGAGGCGATGGCCTGCGCCAAGAGCGACACGCCGGTCGGCCAAGCTGCGGGCTTTCCCGCCGTCGACAGGCCGAGCTTCTCCGTCACCGCGGCCATGTTGCGGACCGCGTCTGGCTCCGCTTGGGGGGCGATGTTTGGCATGGCTTTGTCTTTCCTGGATCGGAACATTTGTTGCTGTTTGGACCAATTCGCTCACCTCGGCATTGATCCAACGCAACCGAGGCCGAACACCTCGTCCCGCTCGTGGCGCAAAAAAGAAGGGCTGCCCTCGCGGACAGCCCTTCCATTGTCGGACCGTGGCCCGGGTGGCGCGGGGCATAAGCCCCGTGCGCGTGAGCCAAGATGACCGGTCAGATCATCTGGCGTGGACCTCGGTAGAGGCGAGGATCCAGTTCACGCGTGCCGGCGACCGCGGCGATAGACAATGAGACACTGGATCACCTCCTTTCGGTTGTTAACGGATGCTCCCAATATAGGGGACCATTTTGGATTCGGAAGCCTATTCGGGTGCCACCGCCTGCCTGTTCGTGCATCAGCCCGAGCCGCCGCGCCGCCCGGTTCGTTGCGGCAGCGGCCGGATGCCGTGACGACCTGCGGCCGCGATGTTAGAAGAATCGACCCGCAACGGGCCGATGCCAGCACGCGAGGTACCGCCATGCCGCGCTTTTATTTTCACCTCACCGATGGCCGCCAGGTCTTGAGCAATCACCAGGGCCTCGACCTCGCCGGCCCGGCTGCCGCGCGCGAAGACGCCGCAAACCTGGCGCGCGATCTCCGATCGGGCGCCGTCATGCCCGGCTTTGACTGGGGCGGCTGGTTTGTCGCCATCGTGGACGAGCACGGACGCAAGGTCGACGAGGTGCCGGTGGCGGACGGCTAGCGGCGGAGCGCGCCCAACGCCGATCCGCGTGGCGTCGATTACGCTACGCGTTCGCTGATTCGATTTTCAAATAGCCGCGCGGCGGGTTTGCCCGCTTAGCGTCAAGACAAGCAACCAAGACAAGCGACCAAGATAAGCGACCTCGCCCGTATTCTTGGCGGCGCCGGGCACGCCGTCGTCGCATTCAACGCCCCTTCGAGGGAGCGGAGCGCCGGGAAACGCGGAGCGCTTGCGATCGCGCTCCGTGGGCGGCTGGCGAAGCCGCCCGAGACGCGCTTGCGAGGCGCGTCGCCTCTGCCCGCGAGAGCAAAGGCGCGCCTCCCGGCGCTCCGTCGCGGCGTTTTTTCGGCGTCGGGCCGCGCTTCCGAAGGAGCCCAATCGAGGACTCTGCATCGTCAGCCAGCTCCTGGCGGGAGGTCATAGTGCTTCCGAGCGGAGCC
>DASZQT010000412.1:0-21701 GCA_035549515.1 Pseudolabrys sp.
GGCCACCAGGCTCATGATGCCTTCGAGCGTATCGACTTCCATGGTGGCGTTCACTTCGATGCCGCGCCGCGCGAGCTCCTGATCGATCAATCGGCCGAGCCCCCAGGCGACACGACGCAGGCGGATAAACGGTGCGCCGACGAGCAGCTCGCGATCCGTTTTGCCCTTGGCGGTGACCGGCGCGATCACGGCCAATCCTTCGGTGCAGAATGGCTGCCACACCAGCCCCGGCTCGACGGTCGCCGGCTGCGGCAGCACCGCCGCCTCGATGGCGCCACGGCGAACACCCGCCTCCAGTTCATGCGCGAGTCCGGTCGACAGCCTGATCTCAAGATCGGGGCGGCGCGCGCGCAAACGTCGGAGCGCGTGCGGCAGCACGCCCGAGACGATGGTGTGCACGGCGCCGATATTGAGCACACCGCCCGTGGCGGACTGTTTTGCATCGTTGCGCAGGCTGGCCCAATTCGACATCAGCTCGCGCGCACGCACCACGAATGTTTCGCCGTCCGGCGTCAGTTTGGGCGGACGCGCGTTGCGATCGAACAGGACGACGCCAAACTCTTCTTCAAGCGCGCGAACCTGCAGGCTGACCGCGGAGCGCGACAGGCCGACAGCCTTGCCCGCCTTGGCGAAGCTGCGCTGGTCGACGATCGTCAGCAAGGTGCGCAGGAAATAGACGTCCATTGACCACCAGTATCCATTCTGCCCTCGGCCGGCACGGGTGTTGCCCGATATGATGGGTCGCGCGGACAGCGATCAAATATGGCCCGACCCATCGCCTGCTCGATGGCTGGCAATTATTACCACAGGTTCGTCGGCGCCGCGCCAGGAGCGAGCGTGGTGAATCGCCGGTCGCAGGTCGTTCCTCTCTAAAGCACGCACGACAGGCGCAGATGATTCGTGCGTAGCGCATGTCGCCGCGGCACGACCGGATAAAGCGCGACAGTTCAGGCATGATGATAAGGACATCCTGAGTGCTCAGCCCGTTTCGATTACCGGTGAGCGGGCCCGCGCCCCGTCCCGCTACCGCATTTGACAATATACAGCGTTAAATCGTTGGATCGGCGCGCACGATATGGCATGATTGTTTAAAGCGCCGCATCATCGTCGACGCCGACTTAAGAAACGCACCGCATGCTTTGCACAGCAGCCTCAACCGAACGCGGTCGCTGTTGTCGTTAATGCCGCGCTCGATCAACGGCTTCATGCGTCGACTTAGCGGAATACTCAATCGCGGCCTGCGCCTAACACAACCCATGCTGCTCGCGGGCGTCTATGCCTTGCTGGTCGCGGCGCTGGTCATGCTGAACTACTACGCCCTGGTTACCCGCAAGCATGACTATGTCAGCGCCGAGCAGGAGCGACTGTCGCGGCTTGGCTACGCCCTCGGGGCCAGCTTCGAGTATATTCTTAACCTGACCGACTTCGCCATGCTGAGCGTCGCGGCCCAAATGGCATCCAACGGCGCGAACCCGCAAAAGAACCAAGAAATCCTCGACACGGTCAGCCGCTCCTTGCCGTTCATTCGCACGATTCGCATTGTCGGCGGCGACGGCAACGTCGTGCTCTCGTCGGTGCGCTATCCGTCTCACCGCGTCAACCTCCGCGACCGCGATTACGTCTCCTATTATCTCAAAGGCGGCCGCGATCCCGTTTACGTTTCGGCACTTCATCGCGACCCCATCGACGACGTCTGGGAGCTCAGCATGAGCCGGCCGATTTTCGATTTCGGCGGCGCCCTGGTGGGCGTGCAGGTGGACGAGATCGATATCAACTATCTGCGACAAGAGGTGCTTTCCTATTCGGCCGGTTCCAATCGCTCGGAGAGGGCACGCAACGATTATTCGATTACATTGGTCGACCGCGACATGCGCCTCGTGGCGCGCGATCCCTGGATCGAAGGCGATATCGGGCGGCCGCTGGGCGGCGCCGGTCTGCTCGGCGCGCTGGCCTCGACCCACGGCGACCACTTCGCCGGTTCCTACCAGAGCGTCTATGGCGGCGGCACACGCATCGGCGCGGCGCAATGGCTGGACAAAAAGCGCTTCGCCATTGCGGCGTCCGTTTCCGCGGACGAGGTCTTGCGGCCCTGGCAGCGCGAGGCCATCACCACTTTGACGCTGTCATTGATCGTTTTCGGGGGCATGACGTTTGTCATCGTGCAGGCGTCGCGCAATCAACGCCAGCAAGATGCTTACATCGTGCGCCTTGCGGCCGCGAATACCGAGCTCGAAGTGCTGACCAGGCGCGCCGAAGCCTCGGCCATCGCAAAAGGCAACTTCCTGGCAAATATGAGCCATGAAATCCGCACCCCGCTCACCGGCATCATCGGCTATTCGGGGCTGGCGCTCGAGGATAAGAACCTGTCCGAGCAGACCTGCCATTTCCTCAAGCTCATCTATAGCGCCAGCAACAATCTACGCACCGTCATCAACGACATTCTCGATCTGGCGAGAATCGAAAGCGGCAAGGTCGAGGTGCTGTCTGCGCCGTTTTCAATTCGCGAGATCGTCGACAATTGCGCCTCGCTCGCCGAGCCGATTGCGAAGGTGAAGGGTCTCGAACTGCGCAAGCGGTTCGATTCGGCCATTCCGCCCTGGTTGATCGGCGACGGGGGCCGGGTCCAGCAGATCGTGCTCAATCTGATCAACAATGCGATAAAGTTCACCGAGCGGGGGTGTGTCGAACTGACCGCTGCCTTGGAAGGACTGCCGGACGGCAGGGCGACCGTGCGCATCTCGGTGCGCGACAGCGGCATCGGCATTGCGGCCGACAAGCTGCCGCTCCTGTTCGCGCGCTTTCAGCAGGCCGACGAAACCATCACGCGCAAGTTCGGCGGCACCGGGCTTGGCCTCGCCATTTCCAAGGCGCTGGTGACCGCGATGGGCGGCGAGATCGGCGCCGACAGCACACCCGGCAAGGGCTCGACCTTCTGGTTCACGCTCAACCTGCCGGTTGCCGCAGGCCCGCCGGTGGAAAAGATCGAGCCCACGCCCGAGGCCGCCGTTCGCCCGCTGAGCATTCTTGTGGTCGACGACTCGGCCATGAACGCAGACCTGGTCGAAGCGCTGCTCGGCCGGCTCGGCCACAAAGCCGACATCGCAACCGATGGCGCCTCGGCCGTGCGCGCCTGCGCGACCAAGCGCTACGACATCGTGTTCATGGATATCCAGATGCCGGGCATGGACGGCATGGAGGCGACGCGCCAGATCAGAGCGCTCGATGCGCATAACGCCAACATGCCGATCGTCGCCATGACCGCGAATGTGATGCCCGACCAGGTCGGGAAATATCGCGCGGTCGGCATGACCGATCACCTGGGCAAGCCGATCGATCGCGAGCGCCTTCGCGGCATCCTCGCGCATGTGGCGCGCTCCACCGAACCGGCGCCGCCGCCGGCGGCCCAGCCAGAGCAGGCGGCGTTCGAGCGCGCGGCCTACGACGCCGTGCGTGCCGCGTTCGGGCGCGAACGCACGCTCCACCATTTGCAAGGCTTTTCCGATCAGCTCGCGCTCGACATCTGGCATGGCGACGGCGATCACAACGAGATCATGACGCGCGCTCACAAGATCATCGCCGCCGCCGGACAGTTCGGCTTCATGTGTCTGTCGGCGGCCGCCCTCGAGCTCGAGAACGCCATCCGCAGCGACGGCGACGTTGAAGCCGCGCTCGCGACGTTCAACGCGGAGCGCGCCACCGCCGCGCCGGTGCTGCTCGGGCTGGTCGGCGAAGAGTCCGCCGCCGCGCCGCCGTCGCGCGGCGTGGCGTGAATGGCGCGCGCGGCCTACTCGGTATACTTATCCCAGAAGCTGCTGCACTTATGGGCGGTATCGAACGTCTTGGCCGCCACCGACACCGGCGCTGCCGACACCAGTGACAGGATCTTGCCCGTGGCGCCGGTAAACTTCGGCCATGCCGGCGGTTTGCTGCCGGCGGTCGGGTTGGGATCGCCGGTCTTGGCGAATGTCGTCCAGTAGATGACCATGTCATTGGCGAGTTTCTTCTGCGCCGCCGACAGACCGGGATATTTCAGTCCGCACGCCACCGTCTTGGGCATCGGGAAGATATATTGCAGCTCTGCATTGTGATAATCGCCATAGGGCATCTTGGCGCCGCCGTGGACGGTCAAGGGGCCTTGGCTCCAGACCGGAGCGTTCTGGTCGTTGAGTTCGTAGGTCCAGATCTTTCCGCCGTTACCGGCGATGAACTTGCTGGCGCGGAATTGGCGGCAAGCGAAGGAACGGTCGGTATATATCGCGGCAAATGCCTCGTTTGCCGACAAGGGCGTGGCACCCGATGGATATTTCTTCAAAGCGAGGGCGGGGAGCGACGGAGAGTTGCTGGAGAGCAGACTCGTCACCGCATCGCTGTATTTGACCGCGCCTGAGAAATTGGCTTGCGCGTTAGGAACAAGATTGGATGCGAAATGGCACATATCGCCGGTGCCGATACCGAACGCGTTCGTACTGAGATGAAACCGCGCCTCATCGTGGTTCGAGCCGTTGATGATGGGCACTTTCTGAAATTGACCCGTGACCAAAAGATTCTTAATCGAATCCTTCAGTACGATGCCATCCTGCTTGATGAGTGACGTACTCGATCCCAACACCCCTTGATTGGCGACAATGGTCGAGACCGGCAGCTTGCGCAGGCAACTGGCAACCGCCGTGCTGCTGCCGCTGCCGCAACCCACATTCGCGGCAAAGGTTTTCCCTTGCGTTTCGGCAGCAGACAGCAATGTGGGCGCGTAATAGAATGAGCCGCTCTCCACGATCGCCTTCTGGAACAGCCCTTTCGACAGGGGCGAGACCAGATGGGTCAGGACGCTGAGCCCGCCGGCGGACTGACCGAAGATGGTGATGTTGTTGGGATCGCCGTCGAACGCGGCGATATTGGCCTTGATCCATTTCAGCGCGGCCACTTGGTCGAGCATGCCGTAATTGCCGGTGCGCTGGCCGGCGACATTGTCGAGCGCCGGATGCGCGAGGAAACCCAGGGCGCCGAGGCGATAGTCGATCAAGACGACGATGACGTTCTTGGCGACCAGATTGTAGGGATTTTGGCCGAAGAAAAACGCGGAGCCGCTGGTGAGCGCGCCGCCATGGATGAACACCATGACCGGCATCTTTGTCAGGCCATTCTTCCAGGGCGTGAAAATATTGAGATAGAGGCAATCCTCATCGCCGCCATAGGATGCCGGGCAGCCCGACTTGGCCTGGCCAGCATCGCGCTGCCCGGACCAACAGAATTTTTTCGGCGGCAGCCAACGGTTCGCGCCGGTCGGCGGCGCGGCATAGGGCACGCCCAAGAAAGCGCGCATGTCGCCGCCGGCGCCGTTCGGAAAGGGGCCCGTTGAGCCCACCACCGACGCGGACGGGCAGGATTTCAAGCCGACGATCAGGCTGGGATCGGCCTTGGCCGGCGCGGCCACGCCGCACAAGAGCAGAAACACGAGCAGGAATGTTCCGAGCAGGGCCGCGCGCTGGCCGATCATGGTCGTCCCCCGAGTTCACTCCGCCAAGAATCGTGGCCCGCGCAGGCCGGCGCCATCGGGCGTCGATACCGTCGACAAATTTTGTGATGTCGGTCAACCGGCGTCGCCCCCCATTTGGGGTATGCGTCCGCTATATTTCGTGCGCTTTCCCATCGGTATCGCCGGTCCCAAACCGGCGTCGGACGACTCCCGGCGTCCGCCTAGCTGCGCCAATAATCACGCCCAATATAGCTCTCATCGTAATGCCGCCAGGCGCTCGGGTGATCGAAGGCGTTGAGGCCAGCGAGCGTCACCGCATAGACCGCGCATTTCATATCGCGATCCTGGCCGCTGAGGTTCTCCGGCCGGCTCTCGCCGGCATAGCCCAAATGATAGGTGACGCACGCGCCGGCGACCTCCTTCGCCGCATCGAGCACGGCTTGCGCGGTCATGACATGGTCGGCGTGATCGCCCGGATTGCGAGCCGGATCGGGATCCGGAATATGCAGATCGACCGTCGGCGCCGCTCCACGCTCCACCGCGATCAGTTCACGCAGCGTCGTTACCAGATCGTTCCAGCCACGATAGGTCGCGCCGCCGTCGATGGTCCTGAAACTCGCGATACGGCCTTCCGCCAGGCGCGTGAGCGATTGCTCGCCGGTTGCGGCATAGCCGGTGCCTTGCGGACTGCCGTCCGGCAGCCGCAGGAAATAGCCCACCGTATTGCGGTAGTTCACGCGGCGCAGCGTATGACCATTGCACATGGCGGCCGCAATTGTGCTCTCCTCCGGCGTCTGCCAATCCTGATCGGCCATGAAGCGGATCGCGCTTTCCGCGCCGTGCTCGCGAGCAAGATAGAGCGGGTGCTTGCGTCCGCCGTCGCCGGTTCCGAATCCGGCATCGCCGGCGGTGACATGGACGAACACGCAATGCGCGCCCGCGATCACGTCGCGGAAGGCGGATGGATTCATGAAGAGCTGCCAGTCGTCCTCATGCGCCGAAAAATAAAAGCACGCGCGTGGCGGCGCGCCGGTTCCGCTCGTTGCATCGGCGCTCATGTCCGCTCTCTCATGGTGTTCCCTGCGGCCGGTCGAATTCTTCACATATAATTTCGATAGCGTCGGACGGTTCGCTTTGATGGAAGTCAATGCTTCCGGCCATGGCCTGCGTTCCATGGATACCGGCAGATGAGGGGCCAACAGAGGGTCCGATGGCGATGAAGAATTATGTGCGCTGGTTTTCCGGCATTCGCCTCGCCGATGTACCGTCGGTCGGCGGCAAAAATGCCTCGCTCGGCGAACTTTATGCAAATCTATCCGGCGCCGGCGTGAAGGTGCCGAACGGCTTCGCGCTGACCGCCGAGGCCTATCGCGACGCCCTCACGGCCGCCGGCGCTTGGGAGCCCCTGCGCCGGCTGCTCGACAATCTCGACAAAGGCAATGTCGAACTCCTGGCCGAGCGCGCGCAAGAGGCGCGCGACATCGTCTATCGCGCCACCGGCACCGAGGCGCTGCGCGCGGAAATCGCCAGCGCCTATGGCAAGCTCGAAAGCGAATATGGCCGCAATCTCGCGGTCGCCGTGCGCAGCTCGGCCACCGCCGAGGACCTGCCGTCGGCGAGCTTCGCCGGCCAGCACGAGAGCTATCTCAATGTCGTCGGCATGGACGAATTGTTCGAGGCCTGTCGGCGCTGCTTCGCTTCGATCTTCACCGATCGTGCGATCTCCTATCGCGTCGACAAGGGCTTCGATCATTTCAAGGTCGCGCTGTCGGTCGGCGTGATGAAGATGGTGCGCGCCGACCGCGCCTCGAGCGGCGTCATCTTCACGCTCGACACCGAATCCGGCTTCCGCGATGTCGTGTTCATCACCGGCGTCTATGGCCTGGGCGAGAACATCGTGCAGGGCGCGGTCGACCCCGACGAGTTCTATGTGCACAAGCCGACTTTCCGCGCCGGCTTCCGCGCCGTGCTCAGCCGCTCGCTCGGGCGCAAGCAGTTGCGCATGATCTATGCCGAAGGCGGCGGCACCACGAACGTAACGGTGTCCGACGCCGAACGCGAACGCTACTGCCTGAGCGACGACGAAGTGCTCAAGCTCGCCGGCAATGCCATCGCGGTCGAAGAGCATTACTCGAAACAAGCCGGCCATGCGATGCCGATGGACATCGAATGGGCCAAGGACTGCGACGACGGGCAGATCTACATCATCCAGGCACGGCCGGAGACCGTGGTGTCGCAGCGCGCGCCCACCGGCTTCGAGACCTATGCGCTGGGCGCGGTCGGCAAGGTGCTGACCACCGGTCGCGCGGTCGGCGAGAAGATCGCCGCCGGTCCGGTGCGGGTGATCGCGGAGATGCACCAACTGCACGAATTCAAGCCGGGCGAAGTGCTGGTCGCCGAGCAGACCACGCCCGACTGGGAGCCGGTAATGAAAATCGCCGCCGGCATCGTGACCGAGCGCGGCGGGCGCACCTGTCATGCGGCCATCGTCGCGCGCGAGCTCGGCATTCCGGCGGTGGTGGGCGCGGCCGGCGCCAAACAGGCGTTGAAGACCGGCGCAACGGTGACCGTGTGCTGCGCCGAAGGCGACATCGGCCGCGTCTATGAGGGCGCGCTGCCGATCAAGAAAACACATGTCGAACTGAGCGAGGTCAAGCGTCCGCGCACCGAGATCATGCTCAATGTCGGCAATCCGGAACTGGCGTTCCGTTCCGCCATGCTGCCGAATGACGGCGTCGGCCTGGCGCGCATGGAGTTCATCATCAGCGAGCACATCAAGGTGCATCCGATGGCGCTTGTTAGCCCCGATAAGATCGTCTCCGCCGCGGCGCGAAAAGAAATCGAACGGCTGGTGCGCGACTATCCGATGCCGGCCGACTATTTCATCCAAAAACTGTCGGAAGGCATCGGCGTGATCGGCGCGGCGTTCTACCCAAAGCCGGTGATCGTGCGGCTGTCGGATTTCAAGACCAACGAATATGCCCGGCTCATGGGCGGCGAATGCTTCGAGCCGAAAGAAGAAAACCCGATGCTCGGCTTCCGCGGCGCGGCGCGCTATGCCCATCCCGCCTATGCGGCCGGATTCGCGCTCGAATGCGCGGCGCTCAAGCGCGTGCGCGACGAGATGGGGCTTTCCAATGTGCGCATCATGGTGCCGTTCTGCCGGCGCGTCGACGAGGCGCGGCGCGTGATCGAGACCATGGCGAGCCATGGCTTGAAGCGCGGCGATAACGGGCTCGAAATCTTCGTGATGTGCGAGATCCCGAACAATGTGATCCTGATCGATGCGTTCGCCGAACTGTTCGACGGCTTCTCGATCGGCTCCAACGATCTCACGCAACTCACGCTCGGCGTCGACCGCGACTCGGAAATCGTCGCCTTCGATTTCGACGAGCGCGATCCCGGCATGCTGGAAATGCTGCGGCTGGCGGTGACCGGCGCCAAGCGCAACCACCGCCATATCGGCATCTGCGGCGAGGCGCCGGCCAATTATCCGGAAATCGCACGCTATCTGACGCAACTCGGCATCGACTCGATCAGCGTCAATCCCTCGAGCGTCTTGCGTACCATGCAGGCTGTGAGCGAGGCCGAGACGGCGGGTGCGGTGCCGCCGAAAGCGGCGGAGTAGCGGGGCGTCCGGTTAAGGTGGCCTCGATCCGTCATCCTGAGGTGCGAGCCATAAGCGCGTTTACGCGCGTCTTCGACGCGCTATGGCGAGCCTCGAAGGATGACGGGCACAGTCTGGGCCGTCGCCCTTCGAGGCTCGGCGCGTGCCGCGCCGAGCACCTCAGGGCGACGGATTGCGGTGTGTTCGTCTGGCTGAAGTCACACACACGCCCGGATATAAGGCTTGTTCACTTCCCACAACTCATCGAGCAGCTTCACCGCCGCACTCGCCGAATTCACCACCGGATCGATCAGCAGCGCCTGCAAGGCGAGTTCCTTCGATCCGCGCACCGCCGCCTCGACCGCCAATTCCTGCACGTCCACTTGCGTATGCAACAGCTTCGCGATCGGATCGGGCAGCGGCCCGAGCGAGATCGGATGCAGGCCGGCGGCATCCGCCAGCACCGGCACTTCCACCGCCGCAATGTCCGGCAAATTCGGTATCGCGCCGCGATTGGGCACGACTCCCGATTCCAGCACGCGCTTTTTGTTATGCAGGATGCCGCCGATCGCCGCGGCGCCACGTTCGCCCGAGGGCTTCAGCCACTCCGGCGGTATGGCGCCGCCCGCGAGCACGCGCTCGAGCGCTGCGGCGAATTCCGCGCGCCCGTGCTCGTCGCCCTCGAAATCGTAGCCGTGCTCGCCGCCTTCCCAACCATAGGGTAGATATTCGCCGAGATGATCGTCGCTGCAGGTCATCCAGTAGCCGAAGGCGCGGAACACGCTCCGCGTCAGCGGCATGAAGCCTTGATCGAAGCTCTTCTCCTTCTCGCGCAGCAGCGGGTAAAGGTCCTCGCCGGTCTTGCGATGGCGGATCTGCATCAGGCATTGCGAATGATTGAGGCCGGCGCCCCAGACATCGACGTCTTCATAGGGCAGGCCCATGATATAGGCGACCGCGCCCTGGCCCATGAAGATGCCGTGGCAGAGGCCGAGCACACGGAGCGACGTGTATTTGCCGAGCGCGAAGACGATGCGGTTTTCCGGATTGGCGAAATTGATGAAAGTCGCCTGCGGACAAAGCTCCTGCATGTCGCGCACAATGTCGAACACCAGCGGCAAGGTGCGTAGCGTGAACATCAGCCCGCCCGGACCACCGTTTTCGCCAAGCGTGTGGCGGATGCCGTATTTGCGCGGCACTTTCCAGTCGAGCTTCCACAGCCGGTTGCGGTCGATGGCGGTGGCATTCACAACGAATCCGGCGCCGTCGAAAGCGGCCCGGCGGTCGGTGGTCTGCTCGATGATGAGGCCGGCGCCCGACTTGGCGTCGAGCAGGCGGGCCAGTTCGGTCATCTTGCCGAGCGTTTTCTTGTTGCGGCCGACCAGCGTCAATGTGCTGCCGCGCAATTCGTCGGTGCTGAACACATCGCGCAACATGCTCAGTCCGAACGACATGCTGGTCGCGCCGAGGAAGACGATCTTGGTAAGATTGCTCATGCGCCGGCCTTCCCTGTGCGGGCGTGGATGGCCTCGGCTTCGGCGTTGACCGACGTCATCGCTCGCGTAAGTTCCTCGTAGACTCGATCCTCGATGGTGACGGTACCGAAATTGGAATTCTCGCCGTCAAAGCGCCCTTCCTCCGGCTGATCGGCGTGCTCGAACCAGTGAATGCCGACGATGGCCGGATGGCGAAGCGCGGCTGTGGCGTAGCGGCGGAAGGCCGCCGCGCGTTCGGCCTGCGTCGCCACTTTCGGGCCGGCGCCGCCGGTATTGGGCAGGCCGGAATCCTCGGCGCGGAAGGAGAATTCGCCGATCAGCACCGGCTTGCCGGTCGCGCCATAGATCGCGAGCGCGGCCTCGGGCGAGACATCGTAGCAATTGAACGAGACCACATCGACATGCGCCGCGGCGGCATCGATCACTTCGCGCGACGGCGGCAGCGCGAAGCGCGACCCAAGCACGAGATGGTTCGGATCGGCGGCTTTGATGGCGGCGACGGTGAGCGCGAAATAGCGCTCCGCCACCAGCCCGACAAAAGCATCGCAGTCGCTCTTGTCGAAAACAGCGTCGGTGCCGCGCCGGGCGCGCAGGAACTCCCGCGCGGCTTCACGGCCGGGCGTCGCGGGCGCCAGCGCGAGGAACAGCGGCAGCAGTTCCTCCGGCCCGCGCCAGTCGGGACCCCAGCGCAATTCGTTGTCGATGAACCAGCCGACGATATTGGCCAGCCCGCGATGCGGCGCGTATTTTTCGCGCGCCCTGGCCCGCACATGTGTTTCGAATTCGGGGTCGAAAACGTCGGGAAAATGCTGGCGCGGCCCGTTTGGATTCGCGTCGTTCTTGCCCCAGGTGAACGACATGCCGAGATCGTCATTAGGGGTCAGCGCGAGCGGCGTGCCCGAGCGCGCCACCGCCTCGTCGGACCAGGAGCCGAGCGTGTTGAAACCCCAGCCCTTCAGCCGCGCCGCCGCCGCCGCGCGCCAGGCGTCCGCGCTGCCGTATTTGGCCCGGCATGCTTCGGCATAGGGAACACGCTCGCTGTTTCGGATCTTATCCTGGTCGAAGCGCACGGTATTGACGCCCTTCGACAGAAAGCGCCCGCCATCGGGATCGATCAGCCAGAACGCTCCATCGCAATGTTCGACGCGAAAGAAGCCACTGGGCCGGTGGCGCCCGTCGGCGATACCTCCCCATTGGGTTTTCGACTCTTGAGCTGACATGCGCGGCTCGCGCTAGAATGACGAATACAGTTTGCCGACAAGACTCGGCAATCTATTGACCTGCCTCAATAAGGCAGCATTGCGTGACTGTTTATCGTTTTTCGGAAAGACGGGATTCGACCATGTGTCCAGACGACGCAGCCGGAGAAGCGGCGCAGGAAGAACGGCAGCAGACACAGGGTCTGCCGCCAATTGCTGCATTGCGTCACGACTTTATCTGGGGCGCTTCGACCTCCAGCTACCAGATCGAGGGTGCAACGCATGAGGACGGGCGCGGACCGAGCGTGTGGGACACTTATGGTGAAAAGGGGTTAATCGCCAATCATGAAACCGGTGACGTCGCCTGCGATCACTACCACCGCTATCCGGAAGACATCGCGCTGATGCAGCGGCTCGGCTTGCAGGCCTACCGCTTTTCGGTGGCGTGGCCGCGCCTTTTGCCTCAGGGGCGCGGCACGCCGAACGAAGCGGGCCTTGCCTTCTACGACCGGCTGATCGACGCCCTCCTGGCCGCCGGCATCGAGCCTTGGCTCTGTCTCTATCATTGGGATTTGCCGCAGGCGCTCGACGATCTCGGTGGCTGGACCAACCGCGACATCGCGTCCTGGTTCGCCGACTATGCAACACTGGTCGCGGAACGCTATGGCGACCGGGTCAAGCGCATCGCCACCTTCAACGAGCCGTCGATCTTCACATTGTTCGGGCAAGCCATGGGCGGCGGCGCGCGAGACCGCGAGGGCCTCGATACGTTGCATCGCGCCATTCACCACGTGAATCTCGCGCATGGCGCGGCGGTCGATCGCCTGCGCGCGCGCGTTGCGGGCGCTTCCATCGGCGCCATCTACAATTGTCAGCCATGCCTGCCATCGACGCCGGCCGATACGGAAGCGGCCACCATCTGCGCCACCTATTGGAACCGCGCCTTTCCCGATCCGCAAATTCTTGGCCGCTATCCCAGGCTCATGCAGGCAGCGATGGAACCCTTCATGCGGCCGGGCGATCTCGCGCGCACCAATCGCCCGATCGATTGGTTCGGACTCAACCATTATGGACCGAGCTACATCAGGACCGACCCGCAGGCGCGGCTCGGCTGGAACTTCGGTGACAAACCGCCCGGCACGCCGGTGACGCCCATCGACTGGGTGCGCGACCCCAATGCCTTTCGCGACACCATTCTGACCGTCGCGAAGGACTACGGCCTGCCGGTCTATGTGACCGAGAATGGCATGGGCAGCGGTCACGACACGCCCGACAATGCCGGCGAGGTGCACGACGACAATCGCATCGCCTTTTTGCGCGACTATATCGGCGCGATGAACGAAGCGGCCGCGGCCGGCGCCGACGTGCGCGGCTATTTCGTTTGGTCGCTGCTCGACAATTTCGAATGGGAGTCCGGCTATGGCGTGCGCTTCGGCATCACCTATGTCGATTACCCGACCCAGCGGCGCATTCCAAAGGCGTCGTTTCACTGGTACCACGACCTGATCGAAACCGCGCGCCGGACGGTCAACGCATGAACGCAAGTACACCAAACGACCACCGCCGTTTCGTGCTGGCCGACGTCGGCGGCACACATGTGCGCTTCGCGGTCCGCGGCGGCGGCCGGCTCGGCAATATCGGGCACATGGACGTGCGCGATTACGCCCAATTCGCTGACGCGCTGGCCGCGTTCCTCTCCGAACAGGAGCAACACCCGCCGATCCGCGGGGCCATCCTGGCGGTGGCGGGCGCCATCGAAGGCGAACGCTGCGAGCTCACCAATAGCGGGTGGGTGGTGGACGCGGTCGAACTGCGCGCCCGTTTCGGCTTTCAGACCATCCGCATCATCAACGATTTCGAGGCCATTGCCTGGGCGCTGCCGCATCTTCCCGCCGACGCCATCCGCAAGCTCGGCGGCGGCGACGCGCAGCCGCAGGCGCCGATGGCGGTGCTCGGTCCCGGCACCGGCCTCGGCGTCGCGGCTTATGTGCCGTTGCAGACGGGCGGCATCGTGCTGCGCAGCGAAGGCGGCCACAGCACCTTGGCGGCGGGCTCGGCGCGCGAGGACGCCATCATCGACAGGCTGCGGCAGCGCTTCGGCCATGTCTCCGTGGAGCGCGCGCTGTCGGGTCCCGGCTTGGAAAATCTCTACCACGCCATCGCCGCGCTCGACGGCGTGAGCGTGCCGGAACGCAGCGCCGCCGAAATTTCGCAGGCCGGCATCGCGGGAAGCTGCGCGACGAGCCGCGCCGCGCTCGATACGTTCTGCGCGCTGCTCGGCGATGTCGCCGGCAATTTCGCTCTCGCCTATGCGGCTCAAGGCGGCGTGTTCGTCGGCGGCGGGGTCACCTACCACCTGCACGACTATTTGCCGCAGTCGCAGTTCCGCGCCCGCTTCGAGGCGAAGGGACGCATGGCGCAATTCGTCGCGGCAATCCCGGTCTACCTCATCGTGCAGCACGATATGGCTTTCATCGGCCTCTCCGCGCTCGCCGCAATGCACGATTAACCGAGTTAGGACGCGTGAGCATGGCCGACATCGTCACTTTGACGCCCAATCCGGCGATCGATCTGTCGACCTCGGTCGAGCAGATCGTGGCGGTGCGCAAGCTGCGTTGCGCCGCGCCGCGCCGCGATCCCGGCGGGGGCGGCGTCAATGTCGCGCGCGTGGTCAAGCGCTTCGGCGGCACTGTGGAAGCGATCCTGCCGGCCGGCGGTTTCACCGGGCAATTGCTGCGCCGTCTGCTCGACGACGACGGAATTGCGAATCGCATCGTCAAGGTAGAAGCCGAAACCCGCGAGGACTTTTCGGTGTCCGAACGCAGCACCGCGCAGCAATACCGCTTCGTGTTGCCGGGAATGCCTTTGCGCGAAACGGAGTGGCGCGCCTGTCTCGACCTGTTGGCCTCGGCATCACCGCGCCCGAAATTCGTGGTTGGCAGCGGCAGCCTGCCGCCCGGCGTGCCGGACGATTTCTATGCGCGCGCGGCGGAGATCGCGCGCGGGCTGGGCGCCAAGTTCCTGCTCGACACGTCGGGCGAGCCGCTCAAGGCCGCGCTCGAGCACGGCGTCTGTTTGATCAAGCCGAATCTGCGTGAAATGCGCGAACTGACTGGCGCGGAGCTTTGCGAGGAAAAGGAATGGATCGCCGCGGCACGTAGTTTCATCGACGCGGGCAAGGTCGAGATCGTAGCTTTGTCGCTCGGCCATCTCGGCGCGCTGCTGGTCACCCGCGCGCAGGCATTACGCGCCTATCCTCTGCCGATCGAGCCGCTCAGTTCGGTCGGCGCCGGCGACAGTTTCCTCGGCGCTTTCGTCTTTGCGCTCGCGAAGGGCGATAGTCTCGCCGATGCGTTTCATCTCGCCAGCGCCGCCGGCGCCGCCGCGCTGATCCACGCCGGCACCGAACTCTGCCGCCCGGAGGATGTCTACCGCCTGTGCCCGCAGGCGAAGATCGAACGGATCTGAGACAGCGGCTCGAATTATCTTCGAACATCCAAGCCGACCCCCGCTCGTCCCCGCGAAAGCGGGGACCCAGATGCGAGTCGGACTGGATTCCCGCTTGCGCGGGAATGCGCGATGCACGGGGCTAATCCGACGCGACGAACCGGACTTATTGCTCGGCCGGCTTCTGCTCCGCTTCCTTGGCTTCGAGCGCGTCGAGGGCGTTGAGCAAGGTGGCAACACGGTGCACCGATGAGCGCCAATCGGCCACGCGTTGGAAATTATCGACCAGCCAGTTGAACGCGGTCTGCACGGTGACAAAGGCCGCCGCGGTCTGCGTCAGTTCGCCGAGCGACATGGCCCCGCTCAAATATTTCGGCACGCACAAGAGCCAGGCCACCACCGGCGCCAGCAGAAAATTCCCGTGCGAGACGAGCGTGGTGCGCACCAATTGTCCCGCAAATTCGCGCCACCAGAGCAGCACGGTTTGCAAGCGCAGCCACATGGTGCGGCGTTTTTCGTCTTCGAGCGCCTTGGCCTGCTCGCCCGGCGCCTCGGCGCGGAAGGCGTCGACCGCCGCGCGAAATTCCGCTTCCGCCTGGTTCATGCGCTCGATCACGCCGGTGAGGTGGTGGCCGATGAAGATCATGAGCGCTGACATCACGCTGGAATAGAGAATGACGCCGATCACCAGATAGCCGGGAACTGTCAGCGTGCGGCCGAAAATGGGAACGTCGATACTACCGCCTACCGTCCATAGGACGCCGAAGAAGGTGAGCGAGGTCAGAATCGAGGTGATGAAGGCCAGCGCCAGGTCAATCGGCGCGTCGGTGGCGATGCGGATGTCGACCGCGATACGGTATTCCGGGTTCTCGGTGCCGCGCACCAAGTGGTTGATATGGTTGAGGCCGCGATAGCGTTCGTTCGCCAGCCAGCGCGCGATGACGTGGCGCGTCAGCACTTCGCGCCAACTCCGCTGGGCGGTCATGCGGCCCCAGACCGAAGTGGCCGCGAGCGCGATGCTGACGGCGGCGAGCGGCACGAACAGTTGCGCTTGCACCCAGAGCGCATGCGCGTCGCGGCGCTCAAGCGCGTCGAAGAAGTTGCGATTCCAAAGATTGAGCAGAAGCTGCACCAGCAATTGCAGCAGGACCAGCACCACCAGAAACGCGGCCAGCGCGCTCGCCAGGAGCTTGCGTTCGGCCCAGGCCTGGGACGCCGACTTCCAGAAGCGCGCAAGCAGTTGCTTCTGGTCGAGGAGCAAGGCGATCTGTTGAAAGAAGCGCATAGACCTGACCGCTAGGGCACGACCAGCACGGCACAGGGGGCCAGGGTCGCGACTTTCTGCGACACGCTGCCGAGCAGCAGGCTGGACAGCCGACTGCGCCCGCGTCGGCCGATCACCAGCATATCGGGCTTCTCGCGTTTGACGGTGTCGATAAGGGTTTCCGCCGGCTCGCCCCACTCGGTCTGCAGCTTGACCGCTGGCAGGCCCAGCCGCCGCACGCGCTTGCGCGCGCGTTCGAGAATATCGGTTGCGTCCGCGGTCATGATCTTGCTGAGATCGCCGTCGACCTCGGCCAGCCGGCGCAATTCCGCGCTCGAGACATTGCCGCCCACGGTCAGGATCGTCAGTTCGCAGCCGCCCGTCTTGGCGAGCCGCACCGCCAGATCGAGGGCGCGATTGGCGCCGGGAGAACCATCGGTCGCCGCGATGATGCGTTTCATGAGCTGTTGGGGCAAGTCGTTCGTCCGCCGGCGCGTCATCGCGCGCACGCTCCTGAGCCTAGCACGTTGCGGAGGCAAGTCATGCCGGACTTGGGCCGCACACTAGTGGAGCGAATTTGACATTTGATATCCCTTTGCGGCCAGTCGCTCATCAAATGTCAAATTCAAAGCTCCACTAGAATCAATACGTTGCTAGTGGTCCTTTGATTCCGGCATTTGCACGCGAGCTCGCAGCAACGGGATGCAAATGCCGGGATCGGGCCACCAGCCTGCTCACAACCGGTTCAGCTCGAATTCCTCGCAGGAAAAGCCGAGCATCGACAGGCCCTCCTCCAGGAAATCGCCCACCAGCGGCGTGCCGAGCAGATAGCGCGCGGTGGTGCGGGCATTGTATTCGCCGGCCGCTTCCTGGCGTACCTGCGCCCAGTCGGCGGCGGTGTAATCGTCGCGCCCGAGCCAGCTCAAGGCCACCAGGTCGATCTGCTCGTCTTCCGATAGCGCATTGATGAATTGCGTCAGTTCCTCCGCCACCGGATCGTCGCCATGATCCTCAAGGACTTCGATGTCCTTATCGTCGGACGGGTTCGAACCCGGATCGGGCTCTGTCACCTCGTCCTTGGCGTCGAATTCGCGCGCCTTGACGATGATAAAGCAGACCTTCTCCGGCGAGATGGTGAGCGGGCTGTCGTCCACCGGGGCTTGGCTTTGGGTCGGTTGTTTGGCCATGGGCATCGTTCCTGAGCACGATATAAGGCGCGGCGCGGGCCGGAGGTTCCCGGTTCCGGAACCTTATCGCCCGCCCGGCCACCGCCCTTGAGGCAGGTCAATGGCCGCCGCCCGGCCGGTCGCCGTTGCGGCGCGGCCTAATAGGCCCATACCAGCAGCCCCACGCCTATGACCACCAGGACGGTGCCGATCTTCTCGCGCGCCGTGGTCGGCTGCTTGAACACGAAATGCGTGACCCCTTGCGCGAACAATACTTCGACCAATGCCAGCGTGCGCACACTCGCGGCGGTCGCGATCGCGAAGGCGAGAAACCAGAACTCGGAGGCAAAGGCGCCCATGAAGCCCGCGAACAGCGACGGCCGCCAGGCGCGCGCGATGTCGCGCAGCACCTTGGGATCGCGCAAGGCCAGATACAGAGACAACAGCGCCGCCTGCATCACCAGCCCGACCGCGAGCGTGAAGGTCGCCGCCATCACGAAGTGCGGCAGTTGCAGCGACAGAATGGCGCCGCGATAGCCGATGGCCGAGAGCGCAAACAGCGCGCCAGAGACAAGGCCGATCACGGTCGAGCGCGTCGTGCTCGCACTGGCCGCGCCGGGTTTAAGCGAGATGACGATCACGCCGGCGGTTGCGATCAGGATCGCAACCGCGAGCAAGGGCGTGATGTGGTCGCCGAGAAAGATCAGGCCGAATAGCGCGACCTGTACCGGCTCGGTCTTGATATAGGCATAGGCCACCACGAAAGAGCGCTCGCCCATCACCGACAACATGGTGGCGGTGGCGGCGATCTGCGTCAGCGCGCCCGCGACAACCCACGGCCAGAACACAGTGGGCGGATGCGGCAGGCTGTATCCGGTGGCCAGCATGACGCCGGGCAGGAACAGGAGCGCGAAGGGGAAGCCGAACAGGAACCGCACATGAGTGGCGCCGACCGTGCCGAGCGTCGCGGTCAATTCGCGCTGCATGGCGTTGCGCGCGGTCTGCGCCGCCGCGGCGATCAGGGTGAAGACGGCCCAGAGCATGGTCGGTTAATCTCGGGGTTCAGGAGACCGGAAGCGGCGCCTGTCATACCCGGGCTTTTCCCGCCTATCCATCCCCGCCGCCGCATTGCGGGTGTGCTTGCGCCCCTATGCCAGCGGCACCATCGACAGCTTCATGTCGGCGGCCGGGATATAGGCCTCCGGCAAACCGAGCTCCTTGCGCACGATATTGGTGCCGCGCGTCAGCGCCACCATCTTGTAGAAGGCGTGCATGCGGCTCATCGATTGCCGGCCGAAGCCGCAATCGCTGGTCAGGATCAGCCGTTCCGGTTCGATGTATTTCAGCGCCTTGCGGATCAATTCGGCCACCTCCTCCGGCCGCTCGACCTGCAACGTGCGATGGCTGATGACGCCGACCGCGATCTTCTTGTCCTTCGAGATGATCTTGCCGACATGCTCGAAGTCCATGCCGTGGTTGAACGCGCCTTCCACCGTGATGACATCGACGTCGAGCTGGTCGAAATAGGGCAAGGCATCCTTGTACGATTGATCCTTGCTGGCGACGCGCTGCGCCGCCGGCGAGCCCCAGCAGGTGTGGCACCACACCTCGCAGCGCTGGCGCAGACCTTTCACCTCGACATTGAAAGCATCGACCCATTGCTGCGGCTTGATCGACTGCTGGGGAAGGCCGATTACCTGATGGATGGCCGGCTCCTCGATCTGCACCAGCGGTGCGCCGGCATCGGCCAGCGCGTGATATTCCTTGTTGAGCGCGGCCGAGAGATCCATCAGCAGCGAAAGCCGGTCCTTGTAATGCTCATCGGTGAGCATCAGCGCCAGGATTTGCGCGGAGATCGAACCGATCTTGACCGGCCGATCGGTCATCGGCGCGATCGCCTTATAGGCGCGGTCGAGTTGCAAGTCGGCCGCGCCGATCTTCTCCGTGACCGGCGGCGTCATGCGCGTCTCGATCACTTCCCACATCAGGTCGCCCGGGCCTTTGTCCTTCATGAAGCCGGCCGGCGGCACCTCGACGCGCGGCGCGCCGATACCGGCGATGCGCTCTGTGACGTAGCTGACCCAGCCACGCCCGGCGACGTCGTCGTCGAGGCGGGTGTCGCCGTCGACGAAGATGTCGATGCCGGCGCGGTGCTGCGCGGCGACATGGCAGGCGAGGCAATCGAAATGCTGCTCGCGATAGCCGAGGCGGGAAAAGCCTTGCGCGAGCGGAATGCCGCGCAGGTTCGCGGTGTACCAGCTCGGGCGCGGCAGCGCGCCGGTGGTGGTGGTGAGCAGAGCCTTATCCTTGGTCGCGGTGAACACGTTATTGTCCTTTTCGCCCGTCGAAAAAACGCCGCTGCGCCAATAGCTTGGTTAAAGTAGACTGAAAGCGGAATTGGATCGAGGTCAAGCACAGGCCATGACAGGCACGGCGTCCGACAAACGACAGGCGATCGCCCGGCTGACGCCGCTCGCCGATGTCTTGGCACTGGTGTCGGAGCGGGTGCAGCCGGTCGCGCCGCGCAGCGTCGAGATCGGCGCGGCGAGTGGGCGGGTTCTCGCCGCCGATGCGACGGTCCCAGCACTGCCGGCCAGCGCTATTGCTTTGCAGGACGGCTGGGCCGTGGCTGCGGACGCCACGCTGGGGGCTGGCTCCTATGCGCCGGCGCTGCTGCCAACTCTTCCGCCGCGCATCGAGGCGGGCGAGCCGATGCCGGCGGGCGTCGACAGCGTCGCACCGGTCGATGCCGTTGAGGTCAAGAACGGACATGCACAGGCGTTCGAGGCCGTGAGCCCCGGCGACGGCGTGTTGCCGGCGGGCGGCGATGCCAACGCCAACGAGCCGCTGCGCCGCGCCGGCGAACGGCTGCGGCTTACCGACACGGCGGTCCTGGCCGCGGCCGGGCTCACGGAAATCATTGTGCGCGAACCGCGCGTACGTGTGCTGCCGCTGCGGGCCGACGACATCGTGCAGGCTGCCGCCCGGCTGATTGCCATCGACATCGCGCGCAGCGGCGCTCTCGAAGAGATCGTGCCGGGTGGCGCCGCCCTCGCCGAAGCACTGACGGCGGAAGAAACCGACCTCATCGTCGCCGTCGGCGGCACCGGAAGCGGCCGCAACGACAATGCCGTCCTGACCCTGGCGGAAATTGGCACGGTCGCCGTGCACGGTATCGCGCTGACGCCGGGCGAGACTGCGGCTTTCGGCTTTGCGGGTGCTAAGCCGGTGCTGCTGCTGCCGGGCCGGCTCGACTCCACCTTGAGCGTCTGGCTGACGATTGGGCGCGCGATACTGCGGCGGCTTGCGGGCGCGGCGGGCGACGAGCACGAAACAGCCGAAACGCTGACGCTCGCGCGCAAGATCGCGTCCACGGTCGGTCTCACTGAAATCGTGCCGGTACGCCGCCAGGGCGGACAGATCGAACCATTGGCGAGCAAATATCTTTCGCTGTCGGCGCTGGCGCGCGCCGACGGCTGGGTGCTGGTGCCGGCCGAGAGCGAGGGCTATTCCGTAGGCTCCCTTGTTCGGGTAAGGCCGTGGCCATGAGCCAGACCGACAAGGCCATCCCGCAAGTCACCGCCGAGCTGATCGCGCGCATCCGCGCCGCGGCCCGGCAGGAGCAGTTCCTTGACGTCGTGTCGGCGGATGAAGCGCGCGCCCGTTTCGCCGCGCATCTCGACCTCGCTCCACTCGGACCCGAGACCGTGGCGCTCGGCGAAGCGCTCGGCCGCGTATTGGCGCACGACGTTAAGGCCCCCGTCGATGCGCCGCCGTTCGACCGCTCCAATGTCGACGGTTTCGCGCTGCGCGCCGCCGACACGCTCGGCGCAAGCGACGGCAATCCGAAGGTCCTCGCGCTCAACGGCGAAGTAATCGCCTGCGGTCATGCGCCGATGCTGGAAGTTGCGCCCGGTACCGCCACGGCGATTGCGACCGGCGGCGTGATCCCGCGCGGCGCGGATGCCGTGGTGATGATCGAGCACACCGAACTGATCGAAGCCGGCGACCCGCGCATCGAATTGCGCCGCACGGCAGCGCCCGGGCAA
>DASZQT010000413.1:0-2390 GCA_035549515.1 Pseudolabrys sp.
CCGGTGCATAACGGCGTGAAGACGCGCGACTCGATCCTGCTCACCTATTTCGTCGACCAGGGCGTGCTGAAAGTGCTGCGCAATCGCGGCAAGCGCATCGGCAATTTCCTGCTCAACGAGTACCGGCAGCGGATGTGATGCCGCGGCGCGGCACGGGCGTTATTAAAGGCGCTTTAACGGCCCTGCGGCATGTTCGGTCGCCATGGTCTCCCACCGCCGTCGCCGCGCGATTCTGACCGCGCTCGGGCTCTATATTTTCGCCGCGCTGTTCATCGGCTACTTCGCCATGAACGCGTTCAGCGGCAATCATGGCCTGCGCGCGCAGGCCGATCTCGACCAGCAGATGACCTCGCTCAATGGCGAACTCGCCCGCCTCAAGGGCGAGCGCGCGATGTGGGAGCGGCGGGTCGCGCTGCTGCGCTCCGACCGCATCGATCCCGACATGCTGGATGAGCGCGCCCGCGCACTGCTCGGGCTTGTCGATGCGCGCGATCTCACCCTCTTATTGCATCCCCGCTGATCCGCGCGCACGATCCTAAAAGCCGCGAGGCGGTTTTCGGCAATGATCGTGCGCGCGACTCGTTTGCACGCGCATGGCCCTGTTCGCGGCGTGAAAGACGGCCCAATTCCCTGGTGATATTACCGCAAGGCTGACCGGCGGCCTCGCGCTTTCGCCCTCCGGCGAAGTAGGCTATGGGGACTGCACGAGACCCCACCCAACGCCGGTAGCTCTAGGGAGTGCCCATGGCGGTTGCCGAGAAAAATCCGGGCGCGAATGGATCCGAGCCGCCGGCTGCGACCGGTCCGGTCGCGGACTTCAGCAAGGCCGAGGAGCTTGCCGCCTACACGACCATGCTCACCATCCGCCGCTTCGAGGAGACGGCCGGGCAGATGTACGGCATGGGGCTGATCGGCGGCTTCTGCCACCTCTATATCGGCCAGGAAGCGGTCGTCGTCGGCATGCAGATGGCGCTCAAGGACGGCGACCAGGTCATTACCGGCTACCGCGATCACGGCCACATGATCGCCTGCGGCATGGACCCCAAAGGGGTCATGGCGGAACTCACCGGCCGCGCCCATGGCTATTCCAAGGGCAAGGGCGGCTCGATGCACATGTTCTCGAAGGAGAAGGGCTTCTACGGCGGCCATGGCATTGTCGGCGCGCAGGTACCGCTCGGGACCGGGCTCGCCTTCGCCAACCGCTATCGCGGCAACGACCACATCTCCGTCACCTATTTCGGCGACGGCGCCGCCAACCAGGGCCAGGTCTACGAGAGCTTCAATATGGCCGAGCTGTGGAAGCTGCCGGTCATCTACGTCATCGAGAACAATCGCTACGCCATGGGCACCGCGATCACGCGCGCCTCGGCGCAGGTCGACCTGTCCAAGCGCGGGCTGTCGTTCAACATCCCGGGCGCGCAGGTCGACGGCATGGATGTGCGCGCGGTGCACGCGGCCGGCCTCAAGGCCGCCGAATGGTGCCGCGCGGGCAAGGGCCCGTACATCCTCGAAATGCTCACGTATCGCTATCGCGGCCACTCGATGTCCGATCCGGCCAAGTACCGGACGCGCGAGGAGGTCGAGAAGGTGCGCACCACGCACGATCCGATCGACATGGCGCGCCACCGCATCCTGGAGAAGAAGCTCGCCAGCGAGGACGAACTGAAGAAGATCGACGCTTCGGTACGCGAACTCGTCAACGACGCCGCCGAATTCGCCACGCACGATCCGGAGCCGGACGCGTCCGAGCTCTATACCGACGTCTATCGCTGATCCTTTTCAAGCCGTTCGGAAAACCTAAGCGCCATGCCGACCGAAGTGCTCATGCCCGCGCTCTCGCCCACGATGGAAAAGGGCAACCTTGCCAAGTGGCTCAAGAAGGAGGGCGATACGGTCAGGTCCGGCGATGTGATCGCCGAGATCGAGACCGACAAGGCCACCATGGAAGTGGAGGCCGCCGACGAGGGCACGCTCGGCAAGATCCTGGTGCCGGAAGGCACCGCCGACGTTGCGGTTAACACGCCGATCGCCGTTATCCTCAACGAAGGCGAAGACAAATCGGCGATCAACCTAGTGAAACCGGCCGAGCAGCAGAAAGCAGCCGAGTCGGCACCCCCGGTAAAAGCCGAGCCGACCGAAGCCAAGGCGCCCGAAACACCCGCGCCCAAAAAGCAAGAAGCGCCACAGCCGCCCGAAGCCACCGTCACCGCCGATCCCGACATTCCCGCAGGCACCGAGATGGTCACCATGACCATGCGCGAAGCGCTGCGCGACGCCATGGCCGAGGAGATGCGGCGCGACCAGGACGTCTTCGTGATGGGCGAGGAGGTCGCCGAATATCAAGGCGCCTACAAGGTCACGCAGGGCCTGCTGCAAGAATTCGGACCGCA
>DASZQT010000414.1:0-13327 GCA_035549515.1 Pseudolabrys sp.
GGCAACAAGAGCTTCCTCGAAGCCATGGTGAACTCGCGCTATCGCGAGCAATACGAGGACGCGGTGTCGTGCTTCCTGCGCGCGCAGGAGATCGCCGGGCTCGACATCTGCACCGACGGCGATGCCCATTACGACGAGGAAGTGGGCGGCATGAGCTGGCAGAGCTATCCGCTCACGCACATGTCGGGATTTTCCCAGGAGCCGGAGCCCGCGGTCTATAATGTCGGCGCGGTGGCCTATCCGCGCGGCCACATCCTGCACGATTTCCTGGAAGCGCGCGTGTTCCCCAAGATCGTCGGTCCGATCGGGCGCGGCAATCTGCAATATGCCGCGCTCTGGAAAGTCGGTCAGCGCATGACCAAGAAGCCGATCAAGTTCGGCACCATCCTGCCCGAACTGCTCGCGGCCTCCTGCGCCGATACCTATTACAAGGATCCGGTCGAGCGCACGATGGCCTTCAGTGCCGCGCTCAATGCCGAGCTGAACGAGCTTGCGGATGCCGGCTGCCCGGTGGTGCAGATGGAAGAGCCGCAGATTCACATGGTGCCGGTGCGCGGCAAGGCCTTCGGCAAGCTCGACGTCGACGATCTTGTGGGCATCTTCAACAAGACGGTGAAGGGACTGCGCGACAAGACCGAGGTCTGGTGCCACACCTGCTGGGGCAATCCGAGCCAGCAGCGCATCTTCAAGGACGTGCAGAGCTACAGGCCGACCTTGGAAGCGCTCAACAAGCTCGACTGCGACACCATCACCTTCGAGACGGCGTCATCCGGCACCGGCGATCTCGAAGCCATCGGCTCGATCATCAAGGACAAGAAGATCGTGATCGGCGTGATCGACCATCACACCTTGCAGGTGGAGCGGCCGGACGAGGTCGCAGCCCTCATCCGCACCGCGCTCAAATATATTCCGGCGGAGCGGCTGATCATCTCGTCCGATTGCGGCATGGGCCGCGAAGGCATGGCGCGCCGCCATGCCGGCTACAAGATGGTGTCGATGGTGCTGGGCACCAACATCGTGCGCAAGGAATTGGGTTTGCCGGAAGCCGAATGCCTCGCGGCCGATAGCCGCTATTCGCTCACGGTGACGAAGACGTAAGAGTCTGTTTGAGAAAGAGGCGGGCGCTTTCTTCCCTCCCCCCGCGAAGCGGTGGGGAGGGTCGACAAGCATCGCGTAAGCGATGCTTGTCGGGGTGGGGGGCAATTCCTTCGACAATCGTTGTTCACCGGCCGTCCGCCCCCCACCCCCGACCCCTCCCCACCACGCGCAAGCACGCGTGGGGGGAGGGGAGTGGGGAGGCCGCGCAAACCTCAAACCAACTCTACGCCCTCGGCGGCCTGCGGCGCTCATGAAACCAGGCGCGGTACTTGGTCATCTTCGCGCGCTGCGCGGCCGGCGCATGCCGCCGGCAGGTCGACATCTCTTCGCTGCCGGCGGGCGCGCCCCAGCGCAATTCGACGCAGTCGTTCGGATTATAGGCCATCTCCAGCGCGCTCATGCGATCGATGACGTCCTTCAGTGTCAGCGTCCAGGGCGAGCCGTCGCTGCGCGGATAGGAGAACTTGCGCGTCGCCAACTCCGTGGCGAGCACGTTCTGCAATTCCGCCTTCACGTCCTCGACGCTCTTGCCCGCCGGCATGGCATAGCGCTGCGGACCGCGCGCCACGCGGTCGGGGAAATGGCGCACCACGTCGATCGCGATCAGCAGCCGCAGGTCGCGCGACGGCGTGGAGAAATCCTCCCACGCCCCGTTGGTTTCGAAAATGGTGGCGCCGTCCGGCATGCTGGCTTCGCCGCGGCCGGCGTTCAAAAACTTGCGGCCGTTCTCGACCGATTGCACGCGCACCTTCACCTGCTCGTCGAGCGAATCGATGGCGTCCTTCATCGCCACCACCGGATCGAGCGGCTCGGGCGAGAGCACGTCATCCATGCGGTCGTAGAAATCCTCGACGCCGAGCTTGGCCTGTTCGAGCGAGAAGTCGCCATATTGCGGATTGGCCGCGATTTCCTTGTTGGTCAGCCGCCGCAGCGCGCCTCGTCCGTCGCGCACGATCGGGCGGAAACGCTTGAAGCCGGGACCGCCGAGCGCGGGATCCTTGGCGAACAGGAAATTGCCGCGCCAGTAGCGCTTGCGCGCCACCGTGCCGTCCGGCTGCCCATCGACCGCGAAGATGATGCCGGCCTTGCCGTCGGCTTCCGGCACGCGCCGCACGATCGTCAGCACGTGACCGTAGGGATCGGCATAGATCACGCCCGGCCGCAGCGTGTCCTGGCTGAGCGCGACCGGATACTGATCGGTGTTGTCGGCATTGTCCGGTGTGCGCGCGGTGCCGGAATGCACGGCGTCGGCGACCGTGCGCGTGTATTGGCCGAACGTGGCGACCAGCCCCGACTTCGATGCGTCCGCCTTCTGAATGCTGAACCACTGGAAGCATTGCGGTGGCTTGCCGCCGCCGCCGCGCGAGCACACCGAATAGCCGAACGGCAGGCCGAGCTTGAAAGCGAAATAGGCGCGCAGGAAGTAGGGCAGGTCGGCGCAATCCGGCCGCAGCACCATCTTCACCTGGTCTTCGTTGAGCCCGAGATAATCGAACAGCATGTTGCGTTTGCGGTCGCGCAGCACTTCATGCAGCGCCGGCCATGACGGCGTCGCGTCGAGCGGATCGTCGAACAATTTCTCGAGCCAGGCCGCGTACAGGTTCTCGGTCGCGCGCGTCCAACTCGCGCGGATCGGCCAGATGCTGCCGCCGGTCGCATGCACCGGCGCGGGCCGGGTTGCGCTGACCGCGATGTCGCGTGTGATGGTGCCGCATTCGCTTGTGGTCAGCGTCGCGCGCCAGGTTCCGGCGGCCGGTGTGTTCACTTCGGCGTACCAGGAATAAGGCGGCCCATCGAAGCGCCGGTCCGACTTCGCCGCGACGCCGCCGTCCGGCGCGATCAGCGACAATTCGCCACGCATCGGCTTTTCGGAAACGAACAGCACGCGCAGCGGCGCGCCTTTCCACGGCGACAGCGGCGAGGGCAGGATCGAATTACCGGGATCGCTGCAGGCGGCGGCGGCAGCGCCTTGCGCGCGGACATCGCGCGCCGCGGCGAGGCTTGCGAGATAAACTCCCGCCATCAGCAAGGCTGACGTGAGCAGGACGGAACGAATGGATGCAAATCGGTGCGACGGAAACAATCGGGTTCCCTCGTGTCCCAAAAGCTCGTGTCCCATGGCGATGACTATGGCGCAGGCGCGTGCATGGTGCAATGCGGCGGGGGTGCGCGAAATTGTGATCGGTAGTCGACACGCACTCCGCTCATTCCCGCGAAAGCGGGAATCCTGCGGGCCTTGCACCTCTGCGCTGGGTCTCCGCTTTCGCGGGGACGAACGGAGAATGAATCCTACCGCAACTGCAGCAGCACGAACCATTTCTTGTCGTTGAACGAGCACGACTCCTTTGCGCTCGGCGGCGCGCCCTTCGGCCGCGGCAGGGTCCATTCGCCGGGGCCGCCGCAATGGCCCTTCTGCACGGCGGACAATTTCATGCCGCGCCGCAGGTTGAGCTTCCGCGCGGTGACCGAGTTCAGCACATTGCCGCCGATGGTGTAGACCTTGTGCGCGGCGGTATCGACATGCGCGACCACCTCGCAATGCGTGCGTTGCACCGAGTGCGCCGCCGCGTTGTCCGCAAGCTCGGACCGGATGCGCTCACGCACCGCGCCGGCGCTCGCACGGCTAAGCGCCGGCTCGCGCTGCATGCAGATCATGTCGCCGACACGCGGCTTTGTGCTCTCCAGCGGACAGGCGCGATAGATGCGGGCATCGCTTCTGTGCGCCTGCTCCGCCATGCTGGTGGCGAAGGCGTCGTAGATATAGACGCGGTGCGCATTGGCGAATTGGAAGCCGTCGGCCGCAACGCCGGCCTGCCGGATCACATAACTGATGAAGGCCGCCGACCACGGCGTATCGATCATGGCCGAGCGGATGATCGACTCGCGCAGCGTCTCGCGCGTGGCCGGATCGGCAACGCCGTCGGCCGCGCGCAGCAGCGGACCGAAATCGAGCGCCAGCAGCGCGGCGCTCTTGGCGGCGTCATTCGACGCCGAGGCGTCGCCATAGCCGCGCACTTCCAGTTCGTTCTTGAGGCCGTCGGCG
Organism: Pseudolabrys sp.; assembly: GCA_035549515.1. GTDB lineage: Bacteria > Pseudomonadota > Alphaproteobacteria > Rhizobiales > Xanthobacteraceae > Pseudolabrys. The sequence continues at coordinate 4,142 of DASZQT010000414.1, forward strand.
TCGGTGCCGTAGAGCGCGCGCCAGTATTGCAGTACACGCCACCAGCCGAGATCGCCGATGTGTTCCTGGTCGGCGTGGCCGTCCTCGTGTGCGTGCTCGGCCTCGGTCAGCCCGAATTCGAACATCCGTCCGGTGGAATCGATCTTGTGCCCGCCGAACTTGTCGAACTCGTCGATGGCCGCTTGCGCGATGGCGCGGCCGAGCGCGCTCGCCGGCTTGGCGGCGGTGGCGTTGCAGGTCGCCTGCACATCTTGCCAGAAGCGCGCGGCCGCGTGGTCGGTACGCGGCGCCGCGCGCTCGGTGCGCGCGAAACCCGGCGGCGCGGCGAGCGCGATCGCCGCGGCAATCAGGCAGGCAACAGCACGCATAATACCCCCGAACACGCGAACATAGGCCGCACTATAGCGCGGCGCGCGCGAAGAAACCCGGTAATCGCGGGCGACACGTAGTGGAGCGGATGGGATTGCCGTCTTCAGCTTCCCCGCATGGGGGGAGGGCAAGGGCGCGTCATGTGAGGACGCCCCTCACGGCAGCTTGTCATACCCATCGCCGAACCCCGCCAGGCTCACCGGGAAGCCGATGCCTTCTTCCGGGGTTTGGAAAATGATGAAGGTCGCGGTCTTGCCGCTGCGCAGTTTCTGCAACAGCGCGTCGTCCATCACGACTTCTGCGATGCAGCCGCTCGGCAGGCAGCGCACGAAGCCGGCGCGCCCGATATCGGTCTGGTCGATTTTCAAGCCGAGACCCGAGGGCAAGAGCACGCCGAGCGGCGCCACCACGCGCATCAGCTTGCTCTTCTGGTCGGCGGTCTTGAGCACGATCACGGTCAGCCCGACATTGGCGCGGTCCTCCGAGGTCACGCTCTGGATCAGCGCGCACTGCTCGGATTTGGCGCCGGGCGGGTTGTCGCAGCGGATCTGCCAGTCCTTGTAGACCGACTTGACCGCGCCCTGCGCCGCCGCGCGCCCGCTGGGGACCAGCGCCAGCGCGGCCGTCAAGGCGAGCGCCGCCAGCGCCCAAATCGGCACTGAGGCCCGGCCGCCGCGCGCATGTCTGCCATGCTCGAATTTGCCCATTCCGTCGTCCTTTGGCACGAGCCTCGCGCCCGCCTCTAATGTCCCGGTCCCGACGCTTGTATGCCGCTGCGGCACGTTCGTTTACAAGCGTCGGAACCAAGGGACACTAGCAAGCCTATGATTCTAGTGCGGCTTTGGATTTGACGTTCCTATAAAGGCATTGCGGAAACACTGATAGGAACGTCAAATCCGCCGTACGAGCGCCCGCGCCACGCGAATCGCCGCCCGGCCGGCATTCTAGTCGCCTCCCCCGGGTCTTGCCCGGCCAATCCTGTCAATAAGATGACGTGATCCTTTCCTCCCCTGCGAAGCGGTGGGGGAGGGTCGCGCGCCCAACGGGTCCGGCCGCGGGCCGGCCCGGTGGCAAGCTCCGCGTCGGCGAAGGCGGCGGGTCGGGTGCGCTTCCCGCACAATTGCCTTTCATTTGCGCCTTTCATTTGGCGACCTTTGCCCTCCCGACCCACCTTCGCTGCGCTTCGGCGGCCGACCCCTTCCCGCCACGCGCAAGCGCGCGCGGGGGAGGGGAGCGGAGAGGCCGCGCAATCCCCCAACGATCCCCGAACAATCCCTGAGCGAGATCGGCGGGAGATTCTCGATCAAGCCGAGTACTGGCGCCCGTTCGCGACAGGCTGCTGCGTTGTTGCCGATACGGCACGCGCTGCCGCATTTGCCGCGCTTTTAGGCGGCGCCGGGCGAATTGTGGCGGCCAATCTGTCGCGCCGGAACCTCAGTTTGGGGGGTAATTCGATTGTCTGATGCGACTCATGATCAGGTGCATTGCAGGTCATTCCGAATTGTGGTTTGAGAGGCCGGGATCATCCCGTCCCTACCGCGCCGACAATGCTGCCACGCCCGTGGCCATAAGCCGTGCCCGGTAGGGCCGCGTCGGCTGTCGTCGCTGCGATGGCCGGACAAAAAAGGCCCCGGGTCAGGGGCCGTTCATCTCGTCGAGGGGAGCGCATTCGACAATGCTGGTGCTCAAGCGGTTGATCGCATTCGTGGTCACGGGCGTGACCGTTCTTGGCGGAGGCGCCGCCCTGGCCGCCGCCCCCGTCACCGGCCAGCCGCATCCCTGGCAGCTCGGCCTGCAGGCCGGCGCCACCCCGGTGATGGACGACATCATCTGGTTTCACGATTTCCTGCTCTGGGTGATCGCGGCGATCACGCTGTTCGTGCTGGCGCTCTTGGTCTACATCGTGTTCCGCTTCAATGCGCGCGCCAATCCCGTGCCCTCGCGCACCACCCACAATACGACGATCGAGGTGGTCTGGACCGTGGTCCCGGTGCTCATCCTGGTGACCATCGCGGTGCCCTCGTTCCGCCTGCTGTTCCTGCAGCTCAACACCCCGCCGGCCGACGTGACCGTGAAAGCCACCGGCAAGCAGTGGTTCTGGAGCTACAGCTATCCGGACGCCAAGTTCGAGTTCGACTCGCTGATGGTGCAGACCGCCGACCTCAAGCCCGGCCAGCCGCGCCTGTTGACGGTCGATAACGAGATGGTGGTGCCGGTGAACAAGGTGGTGCGCGTGCTCACCACCGGCGCTGACGTGATCCACTCCTGGGCGGTGCCCTCCTTCGGGGTCAAGATCGACGCCGTGCCGGGCCGCTTGAACGAGACCTGGTTCAAGGCCGAACGCGAAGGCACCTATTACGGCCAGTGCTCGGAACTGTGCGGGCGCGACCACGCCTTCATGCCGATCGTGGTCCATGTGGTGAGCGAGAAGGACTACCTGGCCTGGGTTGACCAGGCGAAGAAGAAGTTCGCGACCGACGACAGCCGTCCGACCGCGGTGGCGGCGGCGGCCGAAGTCCGGTGACACATATAAAGTTTTGAATATAATAGCGGGCGACGAAGGCGAAGGTCGAGGGACAATCACGATGGCGAGCAATACGGCTGCGGTTCACGGCGAGCACGAAGCTCACGAGCACCATCCCACCGGATGGCGGCGTTTCGTCTATTCGACGAACCACAAGGACATCGGCACGATGTACCTGGTGTTCGCGCTGATGGCGGGCGTCATCGGCGGCCTGCTCTCGATCGCCATCCGCATGGAATTGCAGAACCCGGGCATCCAGTTCTTCCCGTCGCCGCACGAGTTCGACGTGTTCACCACCGCGCACGGCCTGATCATGATCTTCTTCATGGTGATGCCGGCCATGATCGGCGGCTTCGGCAACTGGTTCGTGCCGCTGATGATCGGGGCGCCCGACATGGCGTTCCCGCGCATGAACAACATTTCGTTCTGGCTGCTGCCGGCCTCGTTCGCGCTGCTCTTGACCTCGCTGTTCGTCGAGGGCGAGCCGGGCTCGCTCGGCGCCGGCACGGGCTGGACCATCTACGCGCCGCTGTCGACCACCGGCCATCCCGGACCCGCGGTCGACTTCGTGATCCTGTCGCTGCACTTGGCGGGCGCGTCTTCAATCCTCGGCGCCATCAACTTCATCACCACCATCTTCAACATGCGCGCCCCCGGCATGACCCTGCACAAGATGCCGCTGTTCGTGTGGTCGATCCTGGTGACCGTGTTCCTGCTGCTGCTGTCGCTGCCCGTTCTGGCCGGCGCCATCACCATGCTGCTCACCGACCGTAACTTCGGCACCACCTTCTTCTCGCCCGAAGGCGGCGGCGACCCGATCCTGTTCCAGCACCTGTTCTGGTTCTTCGGTCACCCCGAAGTGTACATCCTGATCCTGCCCGGCTTCGGCATGATCAGCCAGATCGTGTCGACCTTCTCGCGCAAGCCGGTGTTCGGCTATCTCGGCATGGCCTATGCCATGGTCGCCATCGGCGGCATCGGCTTTGTCGTGTGGGCGCACCACATGTACACCGTCGGTCTGTCGACCGGCGCGCAGGCCTACTTCGTCGCCGCCACCATGGTGATCGCGGTGCCGACCGGCGTGAAGATCTTCTCCTGGATTGCCACCATGTGGGGCGGCTCGATCGAGTTCCGCACCCCGATGCTGTGGGCGCTCGGCTTCATCTTCCTGTTCACGGTCGGCGGCGTGACCGGCGTGGTGCTCGCCAATGCCGGCGTCGACCGCGTGCTGCAGGACACCTATTACGTGGTGGCGCACTTCCACTACGTGCTCTCGCTCGGCGCGGTGTTCGCGATCTTCGGCGGCTGGTACTACTGGTTCCCGAAGATGAGCGGCTACATGTACAACGAGACCATCGGCAAACTGCACTTCTGGGTCACCTTCGTCGGCGTGAACCTGGTGTTCTTCCCGATGCACTTCCTCGGTCTCGCCGGCATGCCGCGCCGCTATGTCGATTATCCGGATGCGTTCCACGGCTGGAACGAGGTCGCCTCGTTCGGCTCCTATATCTCGGGCATCGGCGTGATCATCTTCTTCATTGGTGTGATCGAGGCCTTCGCCAAGAAGCGCGTCGCGGCGAACAATCCGTGGGGCGCCGGAGCGACCACGCTGGAATGGACGCTGTCGTCGCCGCCGCCGTTCCACCAGTTCGAGACACTGCCGCGGATCAAGTAAGCAAGGTCGTCTATATTCCCATGTCGCTCGTCAGCGAAGGCGCAGACTTCCGCGGCCCTATGGCCGCCGGACCGGACGTCGGTTTCGACGAACCGAGTCTCGCCACCGTTGGCGATTACATTGCCCTGCTTAAGCCGCGGGTGATGTCGCTGGTGGTGTTCACGGCGCTGACCGGTCTCGCGGTCGCGCCGGGCTCGCTGCATCCGCTCACCGCCTTCACCGCGCTGCTCTGCATCGCGGTGGGCGCGGGAGCCTCCGGCGCGCTCAACATGTGGTACGATGCCGACATCGACGCGGTGATGACGCGCACGTCGCGCCGTCCGGTGCCGATGGGGCGGGTCAAGCCGGGCGAGGCGCTCGCCTTCGGGCTCACGCTGTCCGGCTTCGCCGTCGCCACGCTCGGCCTGCTGGTGAACTGGCTCGCCGGCGCGCTGCTGGCCTTCACCATCTTTTTCTACGTCGTCGTCTACACGGTCTGGCTCAAGCGCGCGACGCCGCAGAACATCGTGATCGGCGGCGCCGCCGGCGCCTTCCCGCCCATGATCGGCTGGGCCGCTGTGACCGGCTCGCTCTCGCTCGAGCCGATACTGCTGTTCCTGATCATCTTCTTCTGGACGCCGCCGCACTTCTGGGCGCTCGCGCTCTACCGTGCCGAGGATTATGCCCGCGCCGGCATTCCCATGCTTCCGGTGGTCTCCGGCGATACCACGACCCGCCGCCAGATCCTGCTCTACACCCTCGTCCTGGTGCCGCTCGGCATCGCGCCCTGGGCGCTGGGCTATACCGGCCTGTTCTACGGTCTGACCGCCATGGTGACCGGCGCGATCATGCTGGTGCTCGGCTGGCAGGTCCTGCGCGAAAGCCGCCCGGCCGAGACCGCTTGCCGACGTCTTTTCGCCTTCTCGATCCTGTATCTGTTCCTGCTATTCGCCGTATTGCTGGTCGAGCGCGGATGGGGCGGGCTGATCGCCCGGTTGGCGGCGTGAGCATCGGTGTCGCCATGGAGCCGGAACGCAAGGACGAGCAGGGCGTGGTGCTCACCGAGGCGCAGAAGCGCGCCCGGCGCTCACGTTCGATCGCGATCGCGCTCGCGCTCGGCGCGCTCGTGCTGTTGTTCTATGCCATGACCCTGGTCAAGGGACCGGGCGTCCTGGTCCGCCCTCTGTGAGGTCCGGCCGATGACCGCGCCCGCGCAACACGACGAGACGAAACGGCTGCGGCGCGACGTCGTGGTCGCCGCCACCTGCGGCGCTGTTGTCGCGCTGATGATCGGTGCGGCCTACGCGGCGGTTCCGTTCTACAATTGGTTCTGCCGCACCACCGGCTATGGCGGCACCACCCAGGTCGCCGAAAAGGCCCCCACGCAGGTCATCAAACGCACGATCGCGATCCGCTTCGACTCCAATGTCGCGCCCGGCCTGCCCTGGCTGTTCGTGCCGGAGCAGAACGAGATCAAGGTGCGCCTCGGCGAAGTGGCGACCGTCCACTACAAGGTGATCAACCAGGCCGCACGCGAGATCACGGCGCAGGCTTCCTATAATGTCTCGCCGCCGCAGGTCGGTTCCTACTTCAACAAGATCAACTGCTTCTGCTTCACGCAGCAGACCATGAAGGCGGGCGAGACGCGCGAGATGACGGTCGTTTTCTACGTCGATCCTTCGCTCGACAAGGACAGCGACCAGACCGACCTCAACACCATCACGCTGTCCTACACCTTCTATCGGCTGCCCGACGCGGAGCGGCCGGTGGCCGAGGGGCAGGCGAAGCCTTCGAGCAAATTGTAGAGGAAAATGTGCGGGGCGCCCCGGCGCCCGCATACAGGGGACTGGAACGGAGACGACAAAGATGGCCGACGCCCACGCCAAACACCACGACTATCACCTGGTCGATCCGAGCCCGTGGCCGGCCGTCGGCTCCGTCTCCGCCTTCATCATGGCGGTCGGCGCGATCACCTGGATGCATCACATGTTCCCCGCCGCCCCGGTAGTGTTCGGCGTCGGCGCGCTCGGCGTGCTCTACACATTCGTCGGCTGGTGGCGCGACGTCATCAACGAGGCCGAGCACGGCGGCTTTCACAGCCGCGTGGTGCAGATTTCGCACCGCTACGGCATGATCCTGTTCATCGCCTCCGAGGTGATGTTCTTCGTCGCCTGGTTCTGGGCCTACTTCAACACCGCGCTGTTCCCGGACGCGGCGAAGGAAGTCGCCCGCGTTGCCTTCACCGGCGGCGTCTGGCCGCCCAAGGGCATCGAGACCTTCGATCCCTGGCATCTGCCGCTCTTGAACACGCTGATCCTGCTCACCTCCGGCACCACGGTCACCTGGGCGCACCACGCGCTGCTGGAGAACGACCGCCAGGGCGTGAAGTGGGGCCTGATCCTCACCATCCTCTTGGGCGGCACCTTCACCTGCGTGCAGGCCTTCGAATATTCGCACGCGGCGTTCCACTTCGCCGGCAACATCTACGGCGCCAGCTTCTTCATGGCGACCGGCTTCCACGGCGCGCATGTCATCATCGGCACCATCTTCCTGCTTGTGTGCCTGGTGCGCGTGCTGAAGGGACACTTCACGCCGACCCAGCACCTCGGCTTCGAATTCGCCGCCTGGTACTGGCATTTCGTCGACGTGGTGTGGCTGTTCCTGTTCGCCTGCATATATGTGTGGGGCTCGGGCATGGTGCATCCCGAGTGATCGCGATCGCGAGCTGAACTCGACGAGGGCGGCGTGATCGCGCCGCCCTTTTGCTTTTTGAGGATCGTTTCCGATGAGCAACCAAGTAGCGACAGGCCTTTCGATCGCGCGCGGCCTGGCCGGGCGTTGCCCGCGTTGCGGCGAGGGACACCTGTTTCAGGGGTTTCTGTCGCTCAAGCCGCGCTGTGAGCATTGCGGGCTTGATTACGACTTCGCCGATGCCGGCGACGGGCCGGCGGTGTTCGTGATTCTGATCGGCGGCTTCATCGTGGTGTTCGCCGCCATGGTGACCGAGATCGTCTACCAGCCGCCCTATTGGGTCCATGCCGCCTTGTGGCTGCCGCTGATCCTGTTGCTGACGCTCGGGCCGCTGCGCCCGATCAAGGGCGTGTTGATCGCGCTGCAATACCACCACAAGGCCGCGCCCGGTCAGTTGGAAAAGAAATCCGACACGTGACCGCCACCGTGCAAAAAGTCCGTGGCGGTGTCGTCGCGGCAACCGTCTCGGCGCTCCTCGTCTTGGCCATCCTGATCGGTCTCGGGGTGTGGCAGCTCGAGCGCAAGGTTTGGAAGGAAAATCTGATCGCGACCATGACGGCGCGGCTCGACGGCGCGCCGCGTCCGCTGCCGCCGCGCGCCGATTGGCCGGGCCTCAATCCGGATCGCGACGAATACACCCGCGTGCATTTCGCGGCTGAATTTATCGATGGACAGGAAGCGCTGGTCTATGCCGCCGGCTCGGGCGTGCGGCCGGACATCAAAGGCCCCGGCTATTTCGTGTTCGCGCCGGCCCGGCTGGCGGACGGCAGTGTCGTGGTGGTCGACCGCGGCTTCGTGCCTCCCGATCGCAAGGACATCGCGACGCGCACGCAAGGCACGCCGCATGGCAGCATCGATATTGTCGGCGTCATGCGCTGGCCGGAGAGTCGCGGGGCGTTCACGCCGCCTGACGACTTGAAGACAAATGTCTGGTACCTGCGCGACCCGGCCGCGATGGCGCAGGCCAAGCACTGGGGTGCGATCGCGCCGTTCTATATCGACCAGGAAGCGCCGGTGCCGCCCGGCGGTTGGCCCAAGCCCGGCAAGCTCGCGGTGCATCTGCCGGACAATCATCTGCAATACGCCATCACCTGGTTCGGCCTCGCGCTCGGATTGGCCGGCGTTTACGCGGTATGGCTGGCAGGTCGATTGCGCCGGCGCGGGTAAACGCTCCGCGCGGCCGCCGTTTCTCAATGCGAAATCGCTAATCGTATTGTTGTAAATGCGCCGTCATGATTTAACGGCGGCGCATAAATTGCGGTCACGAACAAACGGGGGAGGGCGCGATGCTCGCGGGCAAGAAGGTCGTCGTGGTCGGGGGCTCGTCGGGCATCGGGCTTGCGACCGCCGAATTGGCGAAGACGCAAGGCGCGGATGTCGTGATCGCCTCGCGCAACGCCGAGCGCGTGAAGGCCGCGGCCGACAAATTCGGCCTCAAAGGCATCGCGACCGATGTCACCAGCGACGATAGCGTGGCTGCGCTGTTCGCCGCCTGCGGTCCGGTCGATCATGTCGTGGTGACTGCCGCGCAGCTGCGCACCGGACCGTTCAAGACCGTGGCGATGGACGATGTGCGTGCCACGCTCGAAGCCAAGTTCTGGGGCGCCTGGCGCGTCGCGCGCGCGGCGGAGATCCGCGCCGGCGGCTCGCTCACGCTGGTCTCCGGCTTTCTCAGCATTCGCCCGCGGCCCAACTCGGCCATCGTGAGCGCGGCCAATGGCGCGCTCGAATCGCTCACCCGTGCGCTGGCGCTCGAGCTCGCGCCGGTGCGGGTGAATTGCGTTTCGCCCGGCATCATCGATACGCCGATCCGCGCCGCCATGCCGGAAGCCGCGCGCCGCGAGATGCTCGCCAAGACGGCGGCCGGGCTGCCGGTCGGGCGCGTCGG
>DASZQT010000415.1:0-5110 GCA_035549515.1 Pseudolabrys sp.
GGGCCTGTTCCGACGATAACATTGTGGTGATCTGGAAGCTCCGCTTTCGCGCGGCACGACAGAAGCTTATGTATTACGCCATTCACGAGAGGCCGGCCATGCGCAGCGAACATTTTGAATTCACCAATGCCGAGGGCGAGAAACTGGCGGCGCTCCTCGACCTGCCGCTCGGCAAGCCGAATGCCTTCGCGCTGTTCGCGCATTGCTTCACCTGCGGCAAGGACAACCGCGCCGCCAAACGCATCGCGCAGCGCCTGGCGATCAACGGCATCGCGGCGTTGCGATTCGATTTCACCGGCCTCGGCGACAGCGAGGGCGAGTTCGCCGACACGCATTTCTCTTCCAATGTCGACGATCTGGTCGCCGCCGCCGATCACCTGCGCAAAGTGCATGAGGCGCCGGCCATCCTGATCGGCCATAGTCTCGGCGGCGCCGCCGTTATCGCCGCCGCGCACCGCATTCCGGAAGCGCGCGCCGTCGTCACCATCGCCGCGCCGGCCGATCCCTCGCACGTCACCGGTCTGTTCAAGGAGCATGTCGATCGGATCCGCGACGCGGGCGAAGTGGAGGTCAGGCTCGCCGGGCGGCCCTTCACCATCAAGCGCGAATTCCTCGACGACGTCACCGAGCGCAAACTCGACGATTGCCTCGTCAATTTGCGCAAGGCGCTGCTGGTGTTTCATTCGCCGACCGACGAGGTGGTTGGCATCGACAATGCCTCGTTCATCTTCACCCACGCCAAGCACCCCAAGAGTTTCGTTTCGCTTGCGGGCGCCGATCATCTCTTGAGCAAAAAGAGCGACGCCGATTATGTCGCGAACGTCATCGCGGCCTGGGCGGGGCGCTATCTCGACGAGCAGGAAGGCATGACACAGGAGGAGATCGAGACCGGCACCGTGCTGGTGCGCGAGACCGGGCAAGGCCGCTTCCAACAGGAAGTGATGAGCGGTCGGCATCGATTCATCGCCGACGAGCCGGAACGCGTGGGCGGGCTCGACAGCGGGCCGGGCCCTTACGATCTGTTGCTGGCCGCGCTCGGCGCCTGCACCTCGATGACCATACGCCTTTACGCCGAACACAAGAAGCTGGCGCTCAAGCGCGTGTCGGTGCGGCTCTGGCATAAGAAGATCCATGCCGAGGACTGCATGGATTGCGAGACCAAGGAAGGCATGATCGACCGCATCGATCGCGTCATCTCGATTGAAGGCGAGTTGAGCGACGACGAACACAAGCGGTTGATGGAAATCGCCGACCGCTGCCCGGTGCACCGCACGCTGAAATCGGAAATCGACATCCGCACCTCCGAGCGGCCGGCGTGAGTTTCGCGCGCGGGCGAACGGGTGTAGTTTGCGCGGCATGCAGGACGCGGCGCATGCACTGACACAGCAGTTCCTGGCCTGGGTGGCGGAAGGCGAACGCTCTTACGCCGACGCGGAAGCCTGGCGGCGAAGTTGTCCGCATTTGTCGATCTGGGAAGATGCCATCGCCGACGGGCTGATCAGCTTCGAGAACGGCGGCCGACTGAGCGAGGCGCGGTTGCGGCTGACGGCGCGCGGGCGGGGCTGGCTCGGCAAAAGCTAGCGGTGGTGCCGACCCCTCTCATCGAGCCCTTCCCCTTGCGGCTTGACGGCGTCGGCCTCCTCCGCCACACTAGAACAAATCAGGAACATTAAGGCGGAGACGGTCCCCCTCACTGGGACCGAAACGCTTCAACGGTCAAGGACTTAGCTCATGCTCGCCGAGCTGCGCCAGCGCGTGCAGGCCCTGCAAAGGCCGGCCGGGATCGAGGACGATCCCGGCACGCTGCCGCTCGGCATCGCGGCGATCGATCAGGCGCTCGGCGGCGGGCTTGCCCGCGGCGCGCTGCACGAGATCGCGGCGGCGAGCGAGGCGCACTTGGCGGCGGCGACCGGGTTTGTGTTGGGACTGGTTTCGCTCGCCCCTCTCCCGGTCATTCCGGGGCGAATGAACCCGGAATCCAGGGGCCAAGGTCTGGTGTATGGCCCTGGATTCCGGGCCCGCAGGCTGACGCCCGCGTCCCGGAATGACGCGGTGCTCTGGATCGCCGAGGACATGGCGCTCGCCGAAAACGGCGCACCCTATGGGCCGGGACTCGACGGCTTCGGCCTGTCACCCGAGCGGCTGCTGACGGTGTCCGTTGCGCACCGGCGCGACCTGTTGTGGGCGATGGAGGAAGCGCTGCGCTGCCGCGCGGTCGCGGCCGTGATCGGCGAATTGCGCCACGACGAGATCGACACGGTGGCGGTGCGGCGGCTCTCGCTCGCCGCCGCCGAAAGCGGCGCGCCGGCCTTCCTGCTGCGCGCCGCGCCGCCAACCGACGCCTCTACCGCCGCCACGCGCTGGATCGTGGGCGCTTCCTCCTCCGTCATTCCGGGGCGCCCGCATGAGCCCAAAGGACGCATGCGGACGAACCCGGAATCCAGGGGCCAAGACCTCGTGCGTGACTCTGGATTCCGGGCCCGCGGGCTAACGCCCGCGTCCCGGAATGACGAAGACAAACCCCGCTTCGCCACCCGGCTCACGCGCAATCGGCGCGGCCCGGTCGGTTCCTGGATCATCGAATGGAGTGACGACGATGAACGTTTCGCGCTCGCAACGCATGCTCAGCCTGTGGCTGCCCCGGCTCTCGACCGACCGCATCGCAAGATCGCGTGAGGCTTTCTTATCCCTCCCCTTCAGGGGAGGGTCGCCGACCCCCGACTTGATCGGGGGGAGGCGGGGTGGGGTGCCAAATACAGCATCAAGTACCGCATCATCCCCCACCCGGCCGGCTTCGCCGGCCACCCTCCCCCTTCGGGGGAGGGATGAAGCACTCGTCGTCTACGGCAAGCGCGGCAATGCCGATGTGCTCACCGCCGTCGATGAGCGGGCCGAACAGCTCGGCCTGGCTCCCGGTCTCGCGCTGGCGCAGGCGCGCGCCATGCATCCCGCGCTCGAAGCCGTGCCGGAAGATCTCGACGCCGATGCGCAGTTGCTCGAGAGCATCGCCGACGCCTGCCTGCGCTATACGCCGCTGGTTGCCTGCGACGCGCCCGACGGCGTGCTGCTCGACATCACCGGCTGCGCGCATCTCTATGGCGGCGAGCAAGCGCTGGTCGCCGATCTCGGCCGGCGACTGGAGGCCGCCGGCTTTGCTTTTTCGCTCGCCATTGCCGGCAGCATCGGCGCGGCCTGGGCCGCCGCGCATTACGGGGAGCCGGGCAGCTATGCGAGCGGCGGCGAGCGCAAGCTGCTCACACCTTTACCGCTTGCCGCGCTGCGGCTGCCGCCCGCGACGGTAGCCTCGCTCGCGCGCGTCGGCCTCAAGCGCATCGGCGACATCATCGATCTGCCGCGCAGTCCGCTCACCGCGCGGTTTGGGTCTGACGTGCTGCGCCAGCTCGACCGCGCACTGGGACAAGAGCACGAACCGCTCAACCCGCGCCTGCCGGTCGCGCCCTATGTCGCCGAGCAGCGTTTCGCCGAACCGATCGCGCGCGAGGAAGATGTGCTGAAGACCGTGGAGCGTCTGGCCGGGCGCTTGAAGACCGCTTTGGAGCGGCGCGGCGACGGCGCGCGCCGGCTTGAACTGACTTTGTTTCGCACCGACGGCGCGCTGCGCCGCATCGCCGCCGGTACCTCGCGCCCCTCGCGCGAACCGCAGGACATCCGTGCGCTGTTCGTGGAGCGGCTTTCCGCGCTGGCCGATGCGCTCGATCCCGGCTTCGGCTTCGACATGGCGCGGCTGTCGGTGCTGGTGGCCGAGCCTTGCGCACCCGAACAGATCGGCATCGGCGGCGCGCCGGATGAAGCCGCGCTCGACCGCCTGGTCGATCGCCTGAGCGCGCGGCTGGGCGCGCAGCGCGTGCGCCGGCTGATCGCGTTAGACAGCCATATTCCCGAAGTCGCCGCCGCGCAGGTTCCGGCGCAGATGAAAAGCGTCGAGTCCGGCTGGGACGCCTTCCGCCGCTACCGCCGCGAGGCCGATCTCGCGCCGCGGCCCCTGCGGCTCTTGGCACGGCCGGAGCCGGTCGAGGCGGTGGCGGAAGTGCCGGACGGCCCGCCTTTGCGTTTTAGATGGCGGCGCGCGCTACACGAGGTGATCGTGGCCGAAGGTCCCGAACGCATCGAGGGCGCCTGGTGGAGCGAGCAGAGCGGGCAATTTCCAGGAAATCTTGCGCGCGATTATTTCCGCGTCGAGGACGAAAGCGGCCTGCGCTTCTGGCTGTTCCGCGCCGGGCTTTATCGGGACGTGATGCGGGACGATCTGGCGCAAGGCGCCGCCGCGCCGACCTGGTTCGTGCACGGCATGTGCGCGTGACCTCTTCCTTCACCTCCCCCTGAAAGGGGGAGGTCGACCGCCGCAGCGATAGCGAAGGCGGGCGGGTGGGGGTCACTCGTGTGGCGCGTAAAGGAAGCGACCCCCTCCCCAACCCTCCCCCCTTTCAGGGGGAGGGAGCGCGCAGCGCCCGTGAAGAAGGTTGGACGGCGCGCGGCAAGCACAGGCCAACAGTAAAATGCGTTACCTCGAATTCGCCGTCGCCTCGAACTTCTCCTTCCTGCGCGGGGCCTCGCATCCCGAGGAACTGATGGTGCAGGCCGCCCATGTCGGGCTGGCCGGCATCGGCCTGTGCGACCGCAATTCGGTCGCCGGCGTGGTGCGTGCGCATCTGACCAAGCGCGAACATAATCTCGGCCTGCGCTATCACCCGGGCGCGCGGCTGGTCTTTGCCGACGGCACGCCGGACATCCTCGCCTACCCGCGCGACCGCGCCGGCTGGGGCCGGCTCACGCGCCTGCTCACGCTCGGCAATCTACGCGGCAAAAAAGGCGAGTGTGTTCTCCATCTCGACGATCTCATCGCGCATGTGTTTGGGTTGGAATTGGTCGTGATGGGCGGCGATGCGCGGCTGCTCTCGCACTTGCGCTCATGCGCTCCCAATCGCGTCCGCCTCGCCGCCACCATGCCCTACCGCGGGCGCGATCGCGCGCGGCTCGCGCGCCTCAAGGAAATCGCGCGCGAAGCGCAGGTGCCGCTGATCGCGGTCAACGACGTGCACTTCCACCACCCCGATCGCCGGCCGCTCGCCGACGTGCTCACCTGCATCCG